>NZ_JBSFJZ010000033.1:0-113120 GCF_053598315.1 Streptomyces sp. NPDC001153 | reverse complement strand
GTCCGAACGCCGGCCGCCGGACTCGGAAAGGAGTAAGCGATGCCGCTCGATCGTGACCAGCTCGCTGCCCGGGCCGCCCGCGAACTGCGCGACGGTCAGTACGTCGACCTTGGCATCGGCCTGCCGACCCTCATCCCGAACCATCTCCCGCCCGAGGTCAAGGTGATCCTGCACTCGGAGAACGGGATTCTGGGCACCGGCCCCTACCCGTACGACGACATGGTCGATCCGGATCTGATCAACGCCGGCAAGGAGACCGTGACCGTGCGCGCCGGGGCCTCCTACTTCGACTCGGCGTTCTCCTTCGGGATTATCAGGAGCGGCCGTATCGACGTATCGGTGCTCGGCGCCATGCAGGTCTCCGCCGCCGGTGACCTCGCGAACTGGGCGATCCCGGGCAAGCTCGTCAAAGGCATGGGCGGCGCCATGGACTTGGTGCACGGCGCCCGTCGCCTGCTGGTGGTGATGGAGCACACCGCGAAGGACGGCAGCCCCAAAATCGTCCGGGAACTCACGCTGCCTGCCACCGGCTTGGATGTCGTCGACCGGATCATCACGGACCTCGCCGTCATAGACGTCACGGCCGACGGTCTACGGCTGGTCGAACTCGCACCCGGCGTCGCTGTCGACGACGTCGTGGACCGGACCGCAGCCCCGCTGGAGACCGCCGGCCACCGCTAGTCGGCGAGGAGATCAGGTCAGAGACCCTTACGACTCCGTTGCTCAGATCGTAGGCATTGGTCAGGCGCGAGTCGAAAGGCGAGCCGGGGCAAGTGGCTCGTCTTTGGACTGGGTGGCAGAAAGGCATCAGCGACGAGGTCCGCCGCTTGTGGGATCCCCCGCGGGAACTGGTGGGCGATGCTGTCGACGAGTGCGCAGAGGTTGGCATGCGCCCAGGGCGGCATCGATGTCGGCGACCTCCAGATGGCGTTGGAGGCGGCCGGTATCGGCGCCTCCGAGAGACGTGCGTCGTCTGTGACCCCACCCCCTCAGCCGTCCCGTTCCGCCATGGGACTGTTTTCGGGGTCCTGCCCATCCCACAGGGACGTTACGCGCGCGGCGGCGTCGCGGACCAGGATGCCGTACTGATCGCGGAGTTCGTCGGAGAGCCGGTAGGTCGGCACAGAGATGCTGAGGGATGCGGCCGGCACCCCGGTCGGATCCAGGATCGCCGCAGCGACGGCGCTGACGTCGTCGCGCCACATCCCGGTGTTGATGGCGTAACCGCGCTTGCGGACCGTGGCGAGAGTGGCACCCAGCGCCTCGGCATCCGTCACGGTCTGCCCGGTGTACTTGGTCAGCGGGTGGCGGGTGATCGCGTCCGCCGGCAGGTGGGCGAGGATCGCCAGCCCGGAGGCCGACGCGTGGAGGGGAGCGCGACCGCCGACCCAGGAGACGTTGCGGACGGTGTGCGTACTGTCGATCTTGTCCAGCAGGATCACGCTGTCACCGTCCACGATCGTCAGGTGGATCGTTTCGCGGGTCTGCCGGGCGAGGTCCGCCATCGCCGGCGCTGCGGCCTCACGGAGCAGGCGCTCGTGGCGCAACACGTGCCCGGCCAACTTCAGGGGCCTGGCCGTCAGTATCCACCGTGTGTGGCCGCTGCTGTCCAGCGGGCGGATCCACCCCACCTCGGCCAGCGTGGTCAGACTCCGCTGCACGGTGCTCTTGGGCAGATCCAGCTCCCGTGCCAGTGCGCCCACACCGACCGGCTGGGCCTCGGCAAGCGCCTCCAGCACGGAGAAGGCCGTGAAAACGCTGCGCATCCGTTGACGCCTCCTGACTACCCCCCTACCGTTTGGACCGCATAGTAGCACAGGCGTGCCGCATCGCGGCACAAATTTCACGGGCGACATCTTCGGGAGATGCGATGGCGGGTCCCCTCGACGGCGTGCGGGTTCTGGACGTCAGCCAAGTGATGGCTGGTGCCTATTGCGCGGCGCTCCTCGCCGACCTGGGCGCCGATGTGATCAAAGTCGAACGTCCGGTCGGCGACGAACTCCGTGGCTGGGGAGCCGACTTCCCCGGCGGCCAGTCGCCGGCATACATGGCGGTGAATCGGAACAAGCGCGGGATCGCCCTGGACTTGCGGGACGAGCGGGGAGCCGCCGCGCTGCGCAGGCTCAGTGCGGGAGTCGACGTCCTCGTCGAGAACTTCAGGCCGGGCGCCATGGAGCGGCTCGGCTGCGACTATCCCCGACTCGCCACACGGAACCCGCAGCTGGTCTACTGCTCGATCTCGGGATTCGGCCAGGACGGCCCGCTGGCCGGCCGGGGCGGGTACGACCTCGTCGCCCAGGGCATGTCCGGGATCATGAGCGTCACCGGGGAGCCCGGTGGCGCGCTGGTCAAGGCGGGCGTGCCGATCTGTGACCTCACCGCGGGGCTCCTGGCCGCCAACGGTGTGCTCGCCGCCTATGTCCACCGTCTGCGTACCGGCGAGGGACAGTACGTGGACACATCTCTGCTGGAGGCTGGCATCTCCCTGATGGTCTGGGAGAGCGCCGTCCTGTTCGCCACCGGGCAGGTAGCCGGCCCGCTCGGCTCGCAGATGCGACTCGCGGCCCCCTACGAGGCGTTCCGGACTGCGGACGGCTGGCTGACCGTCGGCACACCCAATCAGCGGATGTGGGAACGCCTCGTGGAGGCCTTGGCATGGCCGGGGCTGGGGACGGATCCGCGGTTTGCCGATCCGATGTCCCGCATGACCAACCGCCCGTCGCTGACCGAGGAACTGCAGAAGAGGTTCCTGCAGCACACCACCGAGCAGTGGATGGACATCCTCCTGCCGCACGGCATCCCCGCCGGACCTGTGTACGACATCGCTCAGGTCTATTCCGACCCCCAGGTCCGGGCCAGGCGGATGCTCGTCGAGGTCGAACACCCCACGGCGGGGTTGGTGAAGCACATCGGCGTGCCCGTCAAGTTCTCCCGCACTCCGGCCGTCATCGATCGTCCGGCCCCGCTGCTGGGCGAGCACACCACCGACGTGCTGACCGAAGCCGGCTTCGGCCCATCCGAGATCGAGACCCTGCTCGCCGCGGGCGTGGCCAAGGAGGAGAAGTGAGCGCAGTCCAGCTGAGGCACCACACCCCGCACATCGTGGTGATCACACTCAGCAATCCGCCCGTCAACACGCTCTCTTGGGAGAGTCGGGCGCACCTGAAGACGGCCATCGACCGGCTGGAGGAAGAGCCGGAGATTCGTGCGGTCGTCCTCACCGGGGCCGGAGGTGTGTTCACCGCAGGCGCGGACCTGGCCCAGGACCAGCGGATGACCCGGACCGAACTGCCCGCTCTCGTGGCGGACTTCGAGCGGATCGTCGACGGCCTGGAGAGGTTCCGCGCTCCAGTGATCGCCGCGGTCAACGGCCCGGCCGTCGGCGGCGGGTTCGAGCTGGCTTTGGCCTGCGACATTCGTGTCGCGTCGAGCGAGGCGTCCTTCGTCGCGGCCGGTGTCAACGTGGGCCTGATGGCCAACTTCTGGCGCCTCGCCAGGATAGTGGGACTCGGACCGGCCAAGGAGATCCTCCTCACCGGCGAGCGCTACGGAGCCGAGCGGGCCGCGGCCTGGGGACTGGTCACCGAGGTATGCGCACCCGAGGCGCTCATGCACGTAGCGCTGGCGAAGGCGGAGCGGATCGCGACCCGCGCCCCCCTGTCGGTCGAGGCCACCAAGCGGTGCGTGAACGACGCCCTCGAGATGAGCCGGGACGAGGCGCACCGGCGACAGGTCGACGAACTGGCCGAGTTGTTCATGAAGGACGACCACAAGGAGGCATTGCGTGCCTTCTTCGCCCGGTCGGTCGGCGAATACCACCGGCACTGATCCTGAGGAGTGACGTTGCACAGCTCTGTCCTGACCACCGTGCTGTTGCCGATCGCCCTGGCGGTCATCATGCTCGGCCTGGGCCTTTCTCTCACCTTCGCCGACTTCGCCCGCGTGATCGGTGCGCCGCGCGCAGTGGGCACGGCACTGGCCTGCCAGCTGGTGTTGATGCCCGCGCTCTGTCTGGCGCTGCTTGCCCTGACCGGAGCCGACCCCGACACCGCGGTCGGGATGCTGCTCCTGGCCGCATCACCCGGCGGAACGCTCGCAGCCGTCTACAGCCACCTCGCCCGCGGTGACATCGCGCTGAACATCACCCTCACCGCGGTCAACTCGCTGATCTCCGTCGTCACACTGCCGCTCGTCATGTGGGGCGTGACCCGCCACTACGTCGGCCACGCCCACAACATCGGACTGCAACCGCAGGGCGTGGTCACGCTGATCGCCACCGTCGTGCTGCCGGTGGCCCTGGGAATGGCGCTGCGGCGCCTGCGCCCCGGCCTTGCGCGGACTCTCGGCCAGGCGGTACGGATCGTCTCGCTCATCGTGTTGGCGGTCGTCGTCGTCGGTGCGATCCTGCAGAACGCTGGCCAGCTGGGCCGGTCCCTCGGCTCCGTCCTTCCGCTCACGGCGGCGTTCAGCGTCCTGAACCTGGTCATCGGCTACTGGGTTCCCCGCCTCGCCCGCGTCGAGCGGCCCCAGGCAGTCGCCTCGTCGATGGAGATCGGCATCCACAACGGTGCGCTCGCCGTCACCATCGCCCTCAGCCCCGCATTGCTGAACATGCCGGCCGCCGCGGTGACACCCGCGATCTACAGTCTTGTCGCCTTCATCACCGCGGCGGTGGCAGCCTCCCTGCTCGCCCGGCGGTCCCGCACGCTGCCCGTAATGGAACCGGCGAGCAGCACCTGACCGCCGCATGAGGGCCGTGGAGGTGTGGTCCGGCGCAACGGTGGTGTTCTCCTGCATCAGGGACCGCCACTCGTCTCCGAACCGGGTGATCACGGCCCGTGAGCCTCCGGCGCATCGGGCAGTCTGTGGACCTGATCGACCGGGACGGTTCGGAGGAAGGCGCGCATCACTGGGCCGCGCCCGCGCCAGCTGGAACGTTGAAACTCCGCGCCATGGTCCGCCGGCGCGGAGTCACCGATCCCAAGTGCTTCCAAGCCGCAACCGTGAACAACGGCAGAATGGGGTTCCGCACCTCGGCCGCGACAGAGATCATTCCCTAACCACCTTGCAGCCGGGCAGAATTGGGCAATCAAGTCCTACGCCATCAGGCCCCGGGCCCCGTATTCATCACGAACGTCACGCCTTCGGCGGGCAACTCGTGGCCGTCGTCGTCGAGGAACCCGACCCGCACGACCTGACCGGTGGAACGCATTCGCCGCAGAGAGGAGGGTCCAGACGGGCGAGGGCGGTGGTGGTCGCCCCACTGCTGGAGAGCCGCCAGCACGAGTTGCAGCTCCTGCCCAGCCGGAGTCAGGTGGTAGCTCAGCCGATGCCGACTGCCCGGCTCCTGGTACGTCCGCGTGCGCAACACACCGGCCTCGCTGAGAAGCTTGAGCCTGTCACTGAGCAGGTTCGGCGCGATGCCGAGGGACGACTGGATTTCGGCGAACCTGTGCTTGCCCGCGAAGATGTCGCGTAGGACCAGCAGAGTCCAACGCTCGCCAAGCACTTGCAGGCTGCGCTCGATGGAGCAGGCCGGCGAATCGTCCGTGGGACCGGACACCTTCCTCGTCGATGGCACTGCCACCCCACCTTCCACATCTCTGCCGGATCCTCACGCATGCCACGCGACCGCATGGCATGACCGAATTGTATACCTGAGTATCGGATCACTATCCAGTGTGCCGCTTGAGCGTCCAGAACAACCACTGGCCTGAGACCGGCGTGACGGCGGGACGACGCGCAGGGTGATTCCGGCTTCGCCCGCACAGCGATCGCGGCCCACGCGGCCGGTGGCCACCTCCCCCGCGGGACCGGGGGCGCCCCGCTGCCGTCACCGAGCGGGACACCTCACCACATACGGAACGTCGCTCGTGACGCGCACGGCATCGACGCCGCGCGTCGGGGCAAGCCCACCGGCACACGCGTCAGACGGCAGGGGACGAGGTCCGCGACCCGCCGTTCTTGAGTCGGCCGGCTACTGTCGCGAGCAGTTCGTCGGAGAGGTTCTTGTCGGCCACGGCCCTGGACATGAGCGTGGCGCCAACCAGGGCACTGAGGGTGAGCATCGCCTCGGCCTGGGCCTCCTCCGAGTCTTCGCTGAGGCCGGCGAGCAGATCCAGGTACGTACGGACCTGCTTCTCGTAGGCCTCTTTGAAGTGCTGGTCGCCGCGTCCGGCGGCGGCGCCGAGCGTGACCAGGGCGCAGCCGGTGGCCGGCGCGTCGCGGTGCTGCTTCCCGAGGTAGGCGTCGATGAGACCGGCCCTCGGTTCTCGTTCGTTCTTCCGCGCGGCTCTCTCCATTTTCGCCGAGCCCTCGGCCAGGGCTACGGCCGCAGCCTGGGAGATCAGGTCGTCCCGGGATGCGAAGTGTTTGTAGAAGCCGCCGTGTGTCAGCCCCGCCTCCTTCATCAGGTCCGCGATGCCGGGGCGCGTGACGCCCTCCGCGCGGATCTTGCGGGCTGCGATACGCAGTACCCGCTCGCGGGACGCCGCCTTCTCCTTCTGCGAGTGCCCCATGTCGGGTCTTCCTTTCGAGGGAGCGGCTTGCCGCCCACCGGATGGATGACGTCCATCATACACATGAAGTGAATCCTGACTATGAGCTGCTAATACTTGACTGCAAGGATGATGCGAGTAATCCTGAATCTAGATGTTGTTCATCATCCACATTCGAGGAGAAGCCGTGACCGACACCTACGACCCCAGCCGCACAGCCGTTCTGCTGGTCGACCCCTACAACGACTTCCTTTCCGAGGGCGGCAAGACCTGGCCGCGAGTGGAGCCCGTGGCGAAGGAGGTCGGCCTGCTGGACAACCTGCGTTCCGTGATCGACTCCGCCCGCGAGGCCGGCATGCGCGTGGTGTTCGTCCCGCACCGCCGCTGGCAGCCGGGCGACTACGAAACCTGGGACCACCCCAACCCCTCACAGCGCAAGATCCAGAAGGGGCACCACTTCGCCAGGGGATCCTGGGGCGGGGAGTTCCACCCCGACTTCCGACCGCAGGCGGCAGATGTCGTCGTCGGGGAGCACTGGGGCTCGAGCGGGTTCGCCAACACCGACCTGGACTTCCAGCTCAAGCAGCACGGCATCACCCACGTGGCGGTCGTCGGCCTGCTGGCGGAAACCTGCGTCGAGGCCACCGCCCGTTTCGCCATGGAACTCGGCTACCACGTGACGCTGGTCCGGGATGCCACAGCGGCCCTCTCCCCCGAACGAATGCATGCCGCACACGAGCTGACCGGCCCCACCTACGCCCATGCCATCGTCACCACCGCAGAACTCGTCACCGCGTTCCAGGACGCACAGTCGTGAGCCTGATGCCGACCAGGCGACGGCCCGGTGAAGCCGACCCCCCTCGCCTTCCCGATACGCCCGCCCCTGCCCTCCTGGCTGTGCGAGGAGGCGCAATGACCGCACTGTCCACGACCTCGGGCGTGAAGCGCGGCACCATCCCCGTCTTCGCCACCGCCACCGCCATCACCGTCTCCAACATCTACTTCACCCAGCCGCTTCTCGAATGGATCGCACAGGGGCTGGGCGTCTCCTCCGCCGCGGCGGGCATCGTCGCCACGGCCGGGCAGATCGGCTACGCGCTGGGCATCGTCGCGGTCGTCCCTCTCGCCGACCGCGCACGACTGCGCAGGATCTCGAGCGTTCTGCTCGCCATCACCGCACTGGCGCTGCTCGCAGGAGCACTGGCCCCCTCGATAGCGGTGCTGAGCACGGCGACCTTCGTCCTGTCGGTCACCACCGTGCTCCCGCAGCTCATCATGCCGACCGTCTCCTCGATGGCCGCGCGCGGCCAGGCGGGCCGGGCCCTGGGAGCCGTCGGTACCGGCCTGACCCTGGGAGCGCTGCTCTCCCGTACCGTCTCCGGGGCCCTCGCCGAAGCGACCGGGACGTGGCGTGCCGGCTACTTCGCCGCCGCGGCCGCCACCGCCCTGCTCTTGCTCGTCCTGCCCCGGTACATGCCGGAACAGAGCCCGCACGGCGGCCAGGACAGGATCGGCTACCCGAAGCTGCTGGCGTCCCTGCCGCGGCTCATCGTCGGGCATGCTTCCCTGCGCCTGTCCGCAGTCCTCGGCGCGACGGGCTTCGCTGCCTTTTCCGCGTTCTGGGCGACGCTGGCCTTCCATCTGTCCCAGAAGCCCATCGAGCTCGGACCGGCCGCGGCCGGCCTTTTCGGTCTCGGCAGCGTGCCCGGCGCACTGGCCGCCCGCTACTCCGGTCGGCTCACCGACCGCTACGGCCCCGACACCGTCAACACCGTCGGCTTGGCGTCCGCCGGCATCGCCTTCGTCGTCTTCCTGTTCGCCGGCGACTCCGTGGTGGCCCTCGTGATCGGTTGCAACCTGCTGGGCTACGGCACCACCAGTGCGCAGATAGCCAACCAGACACGGATCTTCACCGGGCCCGCCGCCCTACGCGCCAGGCTCAACACCGTCTACATCTTCGCCTTGTTCGCCAGCGGCGCGATCGGCTCCAGCATCGGCCTGGCGCTCCTTCAAGCACATGGCTGGACAGCGATGGCCTGCGAGGGGATGGCCTTCCTCGCCGTCGGAGCGCTGTCCCTGACGGTCCATTCCGTCAGGCAACGCCGCACATCCGGGGTGCAGAACTCCGTAGAAACAGGCCCGCGTGTCGCCGTCGGCCGCCCCGTCGGAAAGGGCGGCTGAAGCCCGTGGCGAAGGACACCGGCCCGCTGGACAACCATCTCGCCGGACCGCGGGAAGCGCCCTTGACTTTAAGAAGAAAAGTCAGGTGGAATTGCTACCGACGACGCCAGACCTCGGCCCACGTGCAACACCGAACGGATAGGACATAGACATGCAGATTCAAGGCAAGGCCGCCTTGGTGACGGGCGCCAACCGGGGGATCGGCCAGGCGTTCGCCCGAGTGCTCGCCGAGCACGGCGCCACGGTCTACGCCGCCGCACGCCGCCCCGAACAGATCACCGATCCCGGGGTGGTGCCGATCCAACTGGACGTCACGGACCCTGCCACCATCGCCACCGCGGTCGAGGCGATCGGCGACCTCTCCATCCTGGTCAACAACGCCGGCACCGCCTTCGCGGCGTCGCCGCTCACCGCGTCGCTGGACGACGCCAGGCGCGAGTTGGAGGTCAACTACCTCGGCACCTGGGCTGTGACCCAGGCCTTCGCTCCGACGCTGTCCCACAACAGCGGCGGCGCCGTCATCAACATGCTGTCCGCCGCATCCTGGCTGGCCCTGGAGCAGGCGCCCGGATATGCAGCGAGCAAGGCAGCGCAGTGGTCGCTGTCCAACGCGATGCGGTTGGCCCTGCGCTCGCAGGGCACCCGCGTGCTCGGTGTGCACGTCGGGTATGTCGACACCGACCTGTCCGCCAATGTCGACCAGCCCAAGATCAGTCCCGAGGAGGTCGCACGAGCCGCGATCAGGGGACTCCTCACCGGCCAGGAGGAAGTGCTCGTCGACGAATTCAGCCGCCAGATCAAGTCCGCGCTGCCCAACGACATCGCCGCGCTGTACTCGACCCGGTGACGGACGGCTGACTCATGAGCGACCTATGATCAAGGCTGTTGGCGGCGCCAACGGTTGTGGCGCGCTACCGTGCCGCCACCAGTGGCGTAGCGGCCGGTGCGGTGCATCATGGGAGTGCGGCTTCACCCCGAATCCCACGTTCACGGCGCGGGAGACCGTCCCGAGAGGTTTTGCACGTATGCCCGTCGTCATCGCCCGCCTGATCCCCGCGCCGGGCAAGACCCAAGAGGTGCTCGACGTGTACCGCGAGCTCGCCCCGCTGGTCCATCAGGAACCGGGATGCAAGCTCTTCGCACTACACACCGATGGCAAGGACGTCTTCATCGTCGAGCACTGGCTCACCTCCGAGGACTTCCAGGCGCACCTGGCCAGCTCGAATCTCCAGCGGATCAGGGACGCGACAAAGCCCCTACTGACCGAACCCAGCGAGATCTGGCCGGTGCAAAGCGTCCCCCTCGGCGACCCCGACAAGGGCGTGATCCACTAGCGACCCACTGTCTGAGCCGTCACAACAGCGTATCGATGCAATACCGGCGCGAGACTCCATGCGGCCCCACATGGACCTCCTCGTACACGGCCAGAACAAGTCTTCCACCAGATTCAGAGGCACCCGCCGGCTGTGGCTCAGTGCTGCGTTACAACGTTCTCCAGTGGCTCTCCGTCGGCGAAGCGGCCAATCTGGGAGCACAGCAGCCGCTCGACTCTCGGCAGGAAGGCGGAGGTCTTGTTGCCCATGTGGGGGCTGATGAGCGCCCCCGGAGCATTGCATAGCGGGTGGCCCGCGGGCACCGGTTCGGGGTCGGTGACGTCTAGCGCGGCACGCAGCCGTCCAGCTTCGGCTCGGTGAACAACGCCTCGGTGTCGACGACGCCGCCGGGCGCGATGTTCACCAGCAGGCTGCCGTTCCACATGTGTGCCAGGAAAGCGGCGTCGACAAGGTGGATGGTGGCGTCCGTGAGGGGCGTGGCCAGGTTCACCGCGTCGGCGCGTGGGAGCAGGTCGGGTAGGTCCGCAAGGGCCTGAACGGGGCCCAGCGGTGCACTTCGAGCGGTTCGTGCGACCCTCAGCACGCCGCACTCGAACGGCGTGAGTATCTGGCCCACATCTCGCCCTACCTGACCGACCGCATCCGCCGCTTCGGCGAGTACTCCGCCCACGTACTCGGCATCCCACCCGAGGCGTACGACCCGTCCCTGGATGTCGACTTCAGCCCGCTGCGCGGCGACGGTCCCGGCGCGAACAACTGTGGCCAGGCGGCCTGACCACGCCGCACCCAGCCACTTCTCCAGCGCCACGCTTACGCACGGTCACCAACACGGCCGGCCGACTGCATGTGCATCTCGCCGTACTCGCGTGGCCTTCGCAGCTGGGGCACTCGGAAGTGCAGCCGGAGGTCGAGCAAGTCGGCGCATTTCATCCGGCTGCACTTCTCGCACAAGGTGAGGAGGCAACTACCTGTCAGGCTGGGCGCTTTGGATTGATGGTCTTGTTGACGATCTCAAGTCGGTTGCCGTCGAGGTCAGTGACGTTCGCGGCGTAGTATCCGGGGCCGAAGTGCGGACGCGGACCCGCTCCACCGTCATCCTGGCCGCCGGCGGCCAGGGCGGCAGAATACGCAGCGTCTACTTCGGCCGGACTGTCGGCGACGAGGCCGAGGTAGAGGCCGGTCTCACCTGGCTGCCGCTCACGCAGCCAGATGCTGGCACCGACAGCTTTACCCGATCCATAGACTTGATCGCAGAGTCCGAAGAGGCTGGGGACACCCGGAGTGTCCGATTCGTAGGAACCGATCTCTTTCCACCCAAGCGGCTTGAGCGCCGCGAGATAGAAGGCGCTTGAGCGCTTGAGATCGCTCACCGAGATGTACACGTGATCAATCATTGTGGTGTCTCCTTCGGATGTGTCCCGCAGTCAGCGGGCTTGCTTCGTCTCTCGTGCCACCGGGGCGGCGCCGGGCCCTTACGAGGTCCAGACGTGGGCGTGGCGCTCGGCGAACGCGCGGAACGTGGTGGCCGGCCGCCCCGTGACCTTCTCGATGTCGCCTGTGGGCGTGGCTCCACTGCCCGCGATGATGGCGTCGGTGAGCCAGCGCATGATCACGGCGAAGTCGGCGGGGACACCCGCGGCGAGCGCACCGGAGATCCATGCCTCCTGGTCGATGTCGTGGTAGGCGACGGGGTGGCCACTCACGGCAGCGATAGTGCCCGCGACCTCGCGGAAGGTGAGGGCCTGCGGGCCGGTGAGCGAGTAGGTGGCGTCGGCGTGGGTTTCGGGGTCGAGCAGCGTCTCGGCCGCGGCCGCCGCGATGTCGGAGGCGTCGACGAAGGCCTCCCTGCCGCCGGCGCTCGGGGCCGTGATCACTCCGCCGATGACCGGGACGTGGTCGTCGGCGAAGTTCTGCATCACCCATGCGGGGCGCAGGACCGTGTGGGTGATGCCGGGCCGGGAGGCCAGGTCGGCCTCGACGGCCGCGATGTCGATCCCGGCCGGCGCCTGGTCGGCGTTGTGGACGCTCAGATAGGTGACGTGGCGCACGCCGGCCGCCTCGGCGAGGTCCAGGAAGGCGCCGACCTGGTCGGCGTAGCTGACGCGCATGGTAGGTGTCACCAGGTACAGGCGGTCGACGCCGGTCAGGGCGCCGGAGTGGGTGGCCGGGTCGTCCCAGTCGAACCGGACGTCCGCTCCGGTGCGTGCCGCGGTACGGGGAGCGACCCCTCGCTGGGCGAGGCCCTCGGCCAGCAGCGAACCAGTCCGACCGGTGCCGCCCAGAACGAGTGCGGTGGGGCGTGTTTCGTTGTTCATGACTCCACGCTAGAAGTCCTGAGCAAGACACTCCATGCGTGTTCCGCTCGATTCTTTACTTGATGCTCTCGCGCCTTGACCCTGATACTCCTACTGGCCAAGCTGATCCCATGGACCTGCTGTCTGACCACCTGGTGCGGGCGCGCGCCACCGGCGCGGTGTTCGCACGGACGGTCGCCGAACCACCGTGGGGACTGCATCTTGGCGGTTCGACACCGCTGTCGGTGCACACCGTCGTCCGTGGCCGCGGCTACCTCTGGCTGGACACCCCCGGCAGCGCCGTGGAGCTCATACCGGGAAGCGTCACGCTGGTGCGCGGCGGGCCGCACCACTACATCGGGAATGAGCCGGGCGCCACATGCCTCGAGCCGGAGGAGTTCCGGGCCTGCCACGCCCGGACGAGCCCCGACGACAACCCGCAGGCCACGGTGTTCCTGTGCGGCGCCTACCAGTTCTCCGGCGAGGTCGGCAGCGGGCTGCTGGACGCACTGCCCCAGGTGCTGACCCTATCGGCGGCCGACGACGATCCCCTGCGGGACGTGATCACTTTGATCTCCCGCGAGCTGGTCCGGAACGAACTCGCCCAGCAGATCGTCCTGGATCGCCTCCTGGACCTGCTTCTCGTCCTGGCCATCCGCTGCGACTTCCGCCGCAGCACGACCGCGCCCCGCTGGTACCGGGCAGCCGCGGACCCGCGCCTTGCCGCCGCGCTACAGGCCATGCACGAGAATGCGGCCCACCCGTGGACGGTCCCCGAACTGGCCGCGATCAGCGGCCTGTCCCGCGCCGCCTTCGCGCGGGTGTTCCGGGAGGCACTCGGTCAGGCCCCCATGCAGTACCTCACCGAATGGCGCATGACCATCGCCCGCGACCACCTGCGCGCCGACGATCTCACCCTGCCCCAGATCGCCGACGCCGTCGGCTACGGCTCACCCTTCGCCTTCGCCGCCGCCTTCCGCCGCCACCACGGAGAACCACCCGGAACCTGGCGGCAGAGGGAACGAGCGACCGCAGAGACACGACTGCTCACCAACACCCACCAGGGCCCGTGAGCGTCACCGGAATTTCCCGTCCTGACAGGCGGCGCCCTGCGGCCGCCTCCCAGCCCTTCGGCCCGAGTTCGTGGACGCCGTCAGTCTCTGCCCACCCACTTGGGATGGTGCCTCGCTGCCCAGGCGAGGTCGACGTACCCCGTCCGCATGCCGCGCCGCGCCTCCGGGTCTCTGCACGCCAGTCGCATGTGCCCGACCACGACGAGACCAATCGTCAACGCCACCCAGTCGTGTACGAAGATCGCGTTTGTGCGCGGGATCGGTGGCAGGAGGTTGGTGAACCACATCAGCAGGCCGGTGATCATCATGACCGGTACGGCCCCGGCGATCCACCCGGCGTAGAGCTTCTGCCCGGCGTTGAACTTGCCGGCCGGGCGGGAGCGCGGTGAGGTCCGGCGCTTACGGACAGCCCGCAGCCACCGCCAGTCGTATTCGGCGAAGCGATTGAGGTTGCGCAGATCACGACGGAAATCGGATGAGGTGAGCCCGAGGAGGAATGGTACGGGCAGCAGGATTCCCGTCCACTCATGGGCGGTGACGAGCAGGTGGCGGCGACCGACGAGCTCGGAGAGGGGCGGGAAGTACAGACAGGCTGCGGTTGCCACGCAGAGCAGCATCAGCCAGTTGGTAGCGCGGTGGGCCAGACGCTGCGCACGACCGAACCGGTGGATGCGGCCAGGGGGCTCAGACCGTGGATGCGCCGCTTCTCTTGTCGGCTCCGGGGAGCCAGCCGTCGACGTCATATCCGTTCACCTCCCAGTAGCCGGGTATCACCCGGTCGGTGACGGTGATTTTGGAGAGCCACTTCGCGGACTTGTAGAAGTACATCGGGGCAACGCAGAGGCGTACCGGACCGCCATGCTCGTAGGTGACGGGCATATCCTGCATCTTCAGTGCCACGAGCACATCAGGACGGCGTGCCTGTTCAAGGGTGAGGCTTTCGCTGTACACACCGTCGAAGCAGGTGAAGCGGATCGCCTTGCCTTCGGCACGAACCCCGGCAGCGTCAAGGATGGTGGAGAGCTGGGGGCCTTCCCAGGGGGTGTCGGGCACCCCCCAGCCGTCGGTGCACTGCACGTCGTGCACCACCCTGGTGTGCGGAAGGGCCTGCAGCTCGTCAAGTGCGTAGATTCTGGGGCGGTCGACGAGGCCGTCGACGGTCAACCGGTAGTTCGTCGCGTCCTTGTGCGGCACCGAGTCGGCGACACTGTAGTAGCGGAAGCCGCCCGGGCTGGGCAGCAGTTCGGTGAGTTTGGTGGGGTCGTACTGCGATGCCGCACCGAGCGCGCTGTCCCAGCCCCTTTGAAGGGAGGGCGCGGCGGCGATGCCGGCTGCGCCGATACCGAACGTCGCGAGCATCACGCGTCTGGCTATGGGTGCGCCGGCATCCGGTTCACTGTGCTGGTCAGTCATTTCAGTCATTCCTGTTGGAATACTCGCGGCCCAAGGAAAACAGGCGATGAGCAGGTCGGCAGAGTTCACTGCGGTTAGCCCGCAACGAGTAGCGCGGGTCCCTGCCGGTGCCCGTCATGGGATAGCACCTGCGTTTCATCAAACGCACACGACTGCGGGACTGTGGGAGCATTTCGCTTAAGACGTGTCTTGCTCTGCTGCGGGTTGGAAGTTGGTTACGGACGAAGGCCTTGGGGTTCAGGTCGCACGCGGTTGCGATCGGGACGTCCGAGGTGCCCGGGCCGGGGAAGTGCACGTGGCCGGTGGGGCCGAGCGGGTCGAGGGCGCGCCCCGCTCGGCCCCGTTGGACCGGGTCATGTGCAGAGAGGCCCGAACCGGTCCTTTACCCCGGATCAGGCGGCGGTGTGCGCTGCGCGGTAAGGGACCAGGAACGGGGTCAGCGCCGCCAGCATCTGCTCGGGTGCCTCTTCGGCGACCCAGTGGCCGGTGTCGGGGATGACCACGGTCTGCACGTCGTGTGCAGCAGCCTTCATGGTGACCCCGGCTCCGTCGGCAATGCTGAGCGCTCCGCCGATTGCCAGGACGGGCATGGTGAGCAAGCCGGACTTCTGGCGTTCCAGGTTCTGCGCGAGCGTGGTGTCGAACGCGCGGTAGAAGCTGAAGCTGCCGCGCAGCGCGTCGCGGTCGGAGGCAAGGGTGCTGATGTAGTAGTCGACGGCGTAGTCGGGCAGCTTCTTCGCAGCGTTGATGTCGAACTCGAAGCCGAAGAAGATGCCTTCCCGTCCTCTGACGAGCAGCTCGTTTATCGTGGCGAGGCGGTTGAAGCCGATGTGCCAGATCCGGTCGTTCAGCCACTCGGGGCCGAAGGCCGGCGGCGAGGTGCTGATGCCCGGGAGGGGCGCCTCGGCGACGACCAGGCGGTCGACCCGCTCCGGGTGGTCGGCGGCCAGGGCGTAGGCGATCGGCATTCCGGTGTCGTGGCCGACGACGGCGAACCGCTGGTGGCCGAGCTCGTCCATCAGGGCGGCCAGGTCGTCGGCGAGGGTGGCGGTGTCGTAGCCGTCCTGGGGCTTGTCGGTCAGGCCGATGCCGCGCTGGTCGACGGCGATGACGGTGAAATCCTTGGCCAGGGTGGGCATCAGCAGGCGCCAGGCGTACCAGGTCTCGGGCCAGCCGTGGACGAGCAGCAGGGCCGGGCCGTGGCCGCCGATGACCGCGTGCTGGCGGATTCCGTTGGCCTGGATGAACCGGCTGGTGAAGGTGTCGGTGAACCCGGCCGGGAGATTGGGCGCCTGCGAGACGCTGCCGAGGCCGTTCACGCTGCTGCCTGCCGGCCATCCGCGGCGGGATCCCGCCTCGGCTGCCGCAGCCGACTGGGCGGGGAGCACACTGAGGGATCCTGCGGTCGCCGCGGCCGCCGCTGCGACCGAGGTGGCCAGGAATTTCCGCCGGGAGTGCAGCGGCAGCTTTTCGAACACGGTAGACCCCTTTGGTTGTTTGGGATGTAAAGGCGAGACGCCGAAGGACGGGTGTGTCTGTCCACTCGGTTCGTCCCGCGATGCGCCTTGCGCCGGGAAACAGCAGAATTACGGCGCAGGTCCGGACTTGTTAGGCACAGAATTGTGGAATCCACGAGTCTTGATCTGTCGGCGCCGTTCTCGGACGCGGTCCGGCGGACCGTCGCCCGGTTCTGCGCACACGGCTTCGTGCTCCGGTTCCCCCCGGGACAGCTGGGGGTGCCGACGACGGAAGAGCAGGGGCGGTCAGAGTGTCAACGTGGCCGTCAGCAGGGCGTTGGCCGCGGCGATGTCACCGCTGATCCATTCCGGGTTTGCGGGCTGCCGCTTCCACAGGGCGAGTAGCAGCTCGGCTGCGGGAGCCTTCACCGTGGCCGCTGCGGGCCCCGAGTCCACCGGCAGGGTCTGCGGCATGTCGCCGGGCTGGATCAGCCAGCTGTGTCCGGTGTCGGTGGTGTGAAGCGCCACGGGTGCCGGCAGCGGCTTCTGCTCGCCGCTGCGCCAGACCCTGGGAACCATCACGGCGAACACCTCATCGATGCCATCGGCTGCGATCAGCGGATCGACGTGCACGTCGGCGCCGGTGGCCAGCTGGGCATCGACCAGGTGGACCGCCGTGTCCTGGGCAACACGGCGGAACCAGAGCGCCGCCACCGCGTCTTCAAAGCCGAACGCCCAGGCCGGTGTGGTGGGGTCGGTCTCCTCCAGGGTGGCCAGGATTGCGGCCGCGCCCCCGGCGTACCAGTCGGCGATCTCCTGCCCGGCCGGCGGGGCGAACTGCTCGCCGGGCAACTGCCCGGTCTGCAGCAGGGCCGCCGCGAAGCGGGACGCCTGGCCCAGATGGATGCCCAGGTCGTGCATGCTCCAACTGCCACAGGTGGCCACCGGGGTGGCCGGATCCGCGACGCGCAGCAACTGCTCTAGTGCGGCCGCCTCCTTACGCAGGGTGGCCAAATACGTGCCGGTAGCGAGAGGCAGCGGAGCGGGGGGCTGATTCACGGTGACCTCCGGTAAGGCGGGACCTGATGACGGCGGTTGCCTCGGCCGCCAGGGAACGAGACCTGCTTTCAGGAAGCGATCGGGTGAACACCGCCCCTGAGGCCGAAAGGAAGCATGCACGGCAGGCTAGTATTTTGCAAGTCAGACCTTCCCGGTGAGCTCGGTGGCGGGCACGGAGGGCAACCTCCGACTCCCCCGTTCGATCCGGCCGAGGTTTCGTTCCGCCACTTCGACACCGGTCAGCCGCGCCCGCAGCGTGCGACCGGCAGGACCAGCGCCAAGCCGCACGGGGTGTCAGATCTCCGCCGCAGGCAAACGCAGTCGATCGATGGCAACCCTTCGTCCGCCAGGGTTGACTTTTAAAATTATAGTCAGCTACGTTGCGGCGCATGACAAACGCACAGCAGTTCCACGTGGCCGAAGCATCGCCGTCCTACTGGAAGGTGACCTTCTCCAACGGCCCGATCAACCTCATTGACGTGGACACCATCGAGCAGCTCGCCGCTCTGGTGGACCGCATCGAGCAGGCGCCTGACCTGACCGTGGTCGTCTTCGACAGCGACAACCCCGACTTCTTCATGGCGCACTTCGACTTCCTGGCGGATAAAGCGCGCATAGCCGCCATGAAGCCCGGCCCCACAGGACTCCACCCCTACTCCGACAACTTCATCCGCCTCGGCAGGGTTCCGGCCGTCACGATCTCCGCGATCAAGGGACGCGCCCGGGGAGCGGGAAGTGAGTTCGTGCTGGCAACGGACATCCGCTTCGCCGGACACCGCGCGATCCTGGGGCAGTTCGAGGTCGGTGTCGGGGCCGTGCCCGGCGGAAACGCGACGGGGCACCTGGCCAGGCTGGTGGGCCGAGACCGCGCGATGGAGATCCTGCTCGGGGCCGACGACTTCCCAGCGGAACTGGCGGCAGAATACGGCTACGTCAATCGCGTCCTCCCCGAGGGCGAGCTGGACGATTTCGTCGATGCCTTCGCCCGCCGTATCGCAGGGTTCGACAAGGTCGCCGTAGCCGGAACCAAGGCCCTCATCGACGAGAGCACCCGGATTCCGGACGAAGAGTTCGGATCCGCCCTGTCCGCCTACTTCCAAACGGTAGGACGGCCCGAGAACGAACACCGCGTCCGGCGCCTCTTCGAAGGAGGCCTGCAGAAGCCGGACGGCATCGAACTCGACCTCGGCAAGCAGGTCGCAGAGAGCAACCGAAACTGACACCTGCAACACAGCGCCCAGAGCGGGACCCGGCCCTCACCGAAGCCGGCGAAGTCCGGCATGAGTGAGCACGCCAGGCGACGTGGAAACCACAGCCCGGACAGCGCCTCTCCGAGATCGCCGTAACCAGTCCCGGCCGAACCCTGGGCAGCCTCCGACCTGGGGTCCGGTCGGCCGACGAGAAGGGCGGAAGGTACGGCATCCGACGAACCGTGGTGCTCCGTACAACGCAGTTCGCAAGTACTCGGCGAGCGCTGGAGCCTGCTGATCATCCGCGAGATCTTCAGTGGAAGACACCGTTTCACCGAAATCCAGTCGGCACTGGGAGTCGCATCCAACCTCCTCACCACCCGTTTAAAGAAGCTGGTGGACGCCGGAGTCCTGCGAAAGCAGACCTACCAGGAGCCCGGCATCAGAAACCGCATCAGATACCACCTCACACCAGCCGGCGAGGAGCTACTCATCGTCCTTGCCGCCCTGCCAGCGGGGGGAGCGCCACTGCCCACGTCCATCCGGACCGAACGGTCAGCCGCGCTGAATGCTCACCATGTCGAGATCCGCGAGGGCCCTTCGTCGCGCGTTCACGCTGCTTGGTCTTTTTAGTCGCAGTACCTGCTGTTCCGACGCGGATCTGCCGATTCGCCCGCACGGCCAACGTGATCGGGAGTGTCAACACCGCCTCCGCTCCGCCGGCTGGGCGGGCCAAGCGGTTCCTGTCCACATTGAACGGCATCTCCCCGCGCGTCCAGCCCCGCCGTCACCTGATGACCGCCCCCCGATCGCCGAGCCGTGATGAACATCCGCTTCGCGATCTGGGAGCACATCATCGGCGCGGTCGGTCGGCCCACCACAACCACAGCCTGAGCAGCGAGTCGGAACCCGGCCGCACCACGCCTCGACGCACCGTCAGACATCCACACAACCGACACGTGACAGCGCCCGAACACGCCCTCACCGTGACCGGCTGCGCCGACAGGCGGACTACCTGGCCCGATGCAGCCTGCTCGGTTCGAAGAGCGTCCTCGGCCGCGAACACTGCCGTCGAGGGCCTTGCGTCACCGCCACCCTCATTGGATAGTGCTCCCTATCGGATAGAAGTACCTATCCGATAGGGAGCACTATCCGGCATCGTCGAGCGCCTTGACGCGAACAGGTGGGATGCATGACACAACGCGTGACCAAGAGACGACGGGAGACGAACGAGCGCCTGCTCGACGCAGCCGAGCAGGCGTTCGCCGAGTGCGGGTTTCACGGTGTCTCGATCGCGGAGCTGTGCGCACGGGCCGGCTACACGACCGGCGCGTTTTATTCGAACTACGGATCCAAGGATGAACTCTTCCTTGCGCTGTTCACTCGACGCTCCGAGATCGTCCTCAAACAGCTCGGTGAGGCGGTGGAGCAAGCCGTCGTTTCCGAGCAACCGGTCGCCACGTTCATCGAGCTGGCGAGCGTCGTGGACGAGGAGACCCGAACCTGGTTCCTCATCTCCACCGAGTTCACGCTCCACGCCATCCGCAACCCCGAGGCGGCCAAAGCCCTCGCCCGCCACGACGCTGCGATCCGGGCGGCAATCGCGGAGCTGCTCGCACCACTCCTCGCCACCACACCGAGCAAGGTGACCGAGACGGATCTCGACATGCTGCTGCGCCTCGTCGTCGCCGTCCGGGAAGGCGGACTCGCACAAAGCCTGGTGGAACCGGCAGCGCTCCCGCACGGCGAGTTGGAGCGCCGGTTCCTGCCCGCACTGTTCGGAGGGCTCCGATGACGGCCAGTATCGAGCAATGGTGGTCCGAAGGGGAACTGGTCCCGCTCGCCGTCGCCGGAGTCCCCCGCCAGGTGTTCGTCCGCCGCATCGGCAGCGGCCCCGTGATGACCCTGCTCCACGGGTTCCCCAGTTCGTCACATGACTGGGCCCAGGCGGTACCTGTTCTCGCCGCTCGCCACACCCTCCTCATACCGGACTTCCTCGGCTTCGGCGCGAGCGAGAAGCCGGCCGATCACGACTACTCGATCCACGAGCAGGCCGACCTGGTGGTCGCGTTGTGGCAGCGCGAGGCGGTGACCTCGACGCATCTGGTGGCGCACGACTACGGGGCCACCGTGGCGCAGGAGCTGCTCGCGCGCAGCGCCGACGGGTCATTGAGGAGTCGGATCACGAGCCTGACGCTGTTGAACGGCGGCATCTACCCCGAACTCCACCGACCGGAAGCGGCTCAGACGGCGCTGCTCGACCCGGAAACCGGCCCCCAGCTCAGCGCAGCACTGACCGGCGAACTCATGGCCGCCGCCCTCTCACCGACATTCGCCGAGCACTACGACCCAAGCGCCGACGCAGCAGCGATGTGGAAGAGCATGAGCCACGGTGACGGCCACCTGAACTCCCACCGGCTGATCCACTACATCACCGACCGGACTGCCCACCGCGACCGATGGGTGGAAGCCATGGAGACCAGCGATCTGCCCAAGACCTTCATCTGGGGCCTGCGCGACCCCGTCGCGGGCGCCCACATCGCCGAGCTGATCGCCGAACGCATGCCGAACGCGACACTCCACGCCCTTGCGGACGTCGGACACTGGCCCCCGCTGGAGGCGCCGCAACGCGTCGCCTCACTGATCCTCGCCACGGCAGGAAACGGCTGAAGTCCGCACGGATCCCTGTCACCGCGCTCACGGCTTGACCACGTCTCCACACATCGAAAGGAACGAAGACCATGACGATCACGCAGCAGCGCCACGCCCCCGAGATGCTCGACCTGATCCGGGCCAACATCGGCCCGATCCCCGACGACTTCGATCTCCCGCTCCCGCCCACGGGGCTCTCGGTCGAAGAGGAGCGCGAAGTACGCAAGCAGGAACTCGCCGCCGCCTTCCGGGTTTTCGGCAAGCTGGGCTTCTCCGAGGGGGTCGCCGGGCACATCACTGCCCGTGACCCCGAGTTCCCCGACACGTTCTGGGTCAACCCCTTCGGGATGAGTTTCCATCAGATCAAGGTCTCCGACCTGGTCCGTGTCGACCATGAAGGCAATCTGCTGCACGGCAAGCGCCCGGTGAACCGTGCCGCCTTCTGCATCCACGCCGAGGTCCACAAGGCCCGCCCCGACGCCGTCGCCGCCGCACACGCGCACTCCCTCCACGGCAAGGCGTTCTCAGCACTCGGAATCCCGCTGGCACCACTGACCCAGGACGCCTGCGCCTTCTTCGAGGACCAAGGCCTCTACGCCGACTATCGCGGAGTCGTGAGCGATGCCGACGAGGGGCGCCGCATCGGCGAGGCACTCGGCTCGGCGAAGGCCGTCATCCTGAAGAACCACGGCCTGCTGACTGTCGGTCAGTCCGTTGCCGCCGCCGCGTGGTGGTTCATCACGATGGAACGGTCGTGCCAGGCGCAACTCCTGGCCATGGCCGCCGGCACCCCCGACGAGATCGACCGGGAGACCGCGGAGCAGGTCCGCACCCAGATCGGCGGGCCCCTCGCGGGCTGGTTCCAGTTCCGTCCGCTGTGGGACCAGATCATCGCCTCCTCGCCGGACCTGTTCGACTGAGGCTCCGACCGAGCAAGACCGGCCAGCCGGGCCAGAACCGACCAGGAGGAGGCAGGAAACCACGTGTCGAACTTTGGCGACTACCAGTTCGATATCTACCTCAACGGGCTCGCCGGCATCATGCCGAAGATGCCGATGACCTACGCGGAGTTGGAGGAGCGAGGATCCAAGGCGCTGGACCCCTGGCTCCTCTCCTACGTCGCCGGCGGGGCGGGCGACGAGCACACTCAGGACCTCAACGTCTCGGCGTTCGACGACTGGGGGCTGATCCCGAGGATGCTCGTCGACGGAGCCCAGCGCGACCTGTCCATCGAGTTGTGCGGGCTGACCCTCCCGTCCCCGCTGTTGATGGCGCCCGTGGGTGTGATCGGCCTGTGCGCGCAGGACGGCCACGGTGACCTGGCCGTGGCGCGAGCCTCGGCGAGGACTGGCGTGCCGATGATCGCCTCCACTCTCACGGTCGACCCGATGGAGGATGTCGCTGCCCAGTTCGGTGACACCCCGGGCTTCTTCCAGCTCTACACCCCGAATGACCGGGAGCTTGCCGAGAGCCTGGTGCACCGGGCCGAGCAGGCGGGTTTCAAGGGGATCATCGTCACGCTGGACACCTGGATCCCGGGGTGGCGGCCTCGCGACCTCAGCCGCTCGAACTTCCCCCAGCTGCGAGGGCTGGCCCTTGAAAACTACTTCAGCGACCCGGTCTTCAGGTCCCGGCTGGCCAAGCCCCCGGAAGAGGACCTCCAGGCCGCAGTGAGATCCTGGGCAATGACCTTCGGCGACCCGCGCCTGACGTGGGACGATCTCGCCTGGTTCCGTTCCATGACCGACCTGCCGCTGATCCTCAAGGGAATCATGCATCCCGAGGACGTCCAACGGGCCATCGACGGCGGTGTCGATGGGATCTACTGCTCGAACCACGGTGGACGCCAGGCCAACGGTGGCCTTGCCTCACTCGACATGCTGCCGGATGTCGTCGAAGCCGCAGGCGAGACTCCGGTGATCTTCGATTCGGGTGTGCGCTCCGGGGACCATGTTGTGAAAGCCCTGGCGCTGGGCGCGCGAGCGGTAGCGGTGGGGCGGCCCTACGTCTACGGGCTGGCACTGGGCGGCGAGGACGGCATCATCCACGTGCTGCGATCCCTCCTTGCGGAGGCTGACCTCCTCATGGCGGTCGACGGCTACCCGAAGATCGCAGACCTCAGCCCCTCGGCTTTGCGGCGACGTCCGTGACCCAGCTGTTCAGCCTGTGCCAGCCACGCGCGCGGTGGCTTCCCGGTCGTACAGGTCCGCCAAAGGTCCTGGCTTCCGACGCCGTACGCGCCTGCGGCGTCGCCCTGGCCATGGGCTGCCGCGGAACCCCGTACGGCTTCAGAATGGCTGCACAGACCGTGACCTGGGGCGACGCTCCACGGACCGATCCGGGCGCCATCGGACCTTGTGCTCGTACGAATGCTCCGCCTGATCGCCACGCGGATCTTCGCGTGGCTGGTCCTGCTGTCCCGATCCTCCGCGGCGAAGGAGGCCGAGATACTGATCCTGCGACACGAAGTCGCGGTACTGCGCGGACAGGTCGCGGCCCCCCAAGCCCACCTGGCCCGACCGGGCACTGCTCACCACCTTCGCCCGACTCCTCCCACGGGCGCTACGCCAGCATCGGATCGTCTCCCCGCGCACCCTCCTGGCCTGGCACCAACGTCTGATCAAGGACAAGCGGACACAACCAGCCTCGCCGGGACGCCCGCCGTTACCCGACGAGCTGTGCGACCTGGTCGTCCGGCTCGGCACCGAGAACCGGCGATGGGGCTTCCGGCGTGTCCACGGCGAACTCCGCCGTCTCGGGCACAAGGCCCAGCCCGGCCACCGTCCGCCGCACCCCACGCACCGCCGGCCTCGGGCCGGCCCCTCGCCCACAATCGGCGCGCGTTGAGTGGACCGCCTTCCTCAAGGCCCGGCCCACGGCCTCCGCGCCCCGACTACTTCCACGTCGACACGGTCGGCCTGCAGCGGCTGTACCCGCTGTTCGTCATGGAGGTCCGCACCCGAACCGTCCACCTCCTCGGGGCCATCGCGCACCCCAACCGCGGCCTGGGCCACCCAGCAGGCCCGACAGCTGATATGGCAACTCAGCAACCGCGCATCCGACTTCACTCACCTGATCCACGACCGGGACACGAAGCTCACCGCCAGCCTCGACGCCGTCTTCGCCAGCGAGGGCATCAACGTCACCAAAATCCCTCCGCGCTCCGCCAACTGCAATCCCCGCACCGAGCAGTTCGCACGCTCAGCACGCGAGGAGTGCACCGACCGGCTCCCGATCTTCGACCGCGGCCACGCCGAGAAGGTCCTCAACGACTACGCGCGCCACTTCAACCGGCATCGGCCGCATCAAGGCCGGGGCCAACTCGCGCCGCTGGACGATGCCAACGCAGCGTTCGTACTGCTCATCGGTGACGTAGGCGCGGGTCATGCGTCGGGCAGGATGCGGGCGGCGCGGGGCCGCAACTTCGCGACGTTCGCGGGCGGGGCGGGCAGGTCGCCGGTAGCGGTCTTGCGGATGCCGGCGTTCTCGGCGGTGGTGGCCACCAAGTCGGCCGGGGAACAGGGGGCACCGACGGAATTCCCTGGTCAGGGCCGATGCAACCTCTGTGTAGATCGTTTCCCGCATTGTGGGGCGATTTTTCCCGCGCCGCAGGCCAGGTGCTTCGACGATGAATGCAGAGACACCCCACAAGCTTCGCTCGCCCGGTAGCTCAAGTGCCGGTGACGTTCCTGGTGAGCAGGCGGAGCAACTGCTTGGCCATGGCGTCCTGCGCAAGAGTCAGTCCCATGGCCTCGCCGATGGCCGCAGGGACGGGACGAGCCTTATCGCGAAGGTCCGCACCAGCCGGGGTGAGGTGGATGGAGACGGACCGCTCGTCCTCGGCGCGTCGTTCACGGCGGATCAGGCCACCGGCTTCCAGGCGCTTGAGCAGCGGAGAAAGGGTGCTGGATTCCAGTTGGAGCGCGGTGCCCAGCTCACGGACGGATATGGAGTCCTGCTCCCACAGCACCAGCATGACCAGGTACTGCGGGTAGGTCAGGCCCAGATCGTCCAGCAGGGGCCGATAGCGGACGGTGACCGCCCGCGAGGCGGCGTACAAGGCGAAGCACAGCTGGTCCTGGAGCAGGAGCGAGCCCGGCTCAGCGGCTTGGTGCCCGGTCTCGTCCATGGCTCCGGTCCTCACATCGAATGATCAGCGAACCCCATTCTACCCTTCCAGGCGCTCACGATTATGTAGCGCTAGATTAAGTTGTGCACGACTAAAGCGTGCAGTACTGTTCCAGTCAGCCCACCCGGACGGCCGGCCCTACCGCCCGCCGCCATTCCCCATGAGGAGCGCCCCATGTCCGAGACCACCACCCGCCCGGTGCTGGAGCCTGCCGCCGCAGCTTTCGCCGAGGCCACCGCAAACCCGCCGTACCTGTTCGACCTGGGGCCGGTCGAAGGCCGCAAGACCGTCGACGAGGTCCAGTCCGGCGAGATCAGCAAGCCGGAAATCGCCGAGGAGTGGGTGACCGTCCCCGGCGGTCCCACCGGATCGGTCAAGGCCCGCATCGTCCGCCCCGCCGACGCTCAGAGCGTGCTGCCGGTGATCATCTACATCCACGGCGCCGGATGGGTCTTCGGCAACGCCCACACCCACGACCGCCTGGTCCGCGAGCTGGCCGTCGGCGCCCGGGCCGCCGTCGTCTTCCCCGAGTACGACCTGTCTCCGGAGGCCCGTTACCCGGTCGCCATCGAACAGAACTACGCCGTCGCCCGCTGGATCGTCACCGACGGCGCCGCGAAAAACCTGGATGCCACCCGCATCGCCGTGGCCGGCGACTCCGTCGGCGGCAACATGGCCGCGGCGCTGACCCTGATGGCCAAGGAGCGCGGCGACGTCCCCCTGGTGCAGCAGGTGCTGTTCTACCCGGTCACCGACGCCAGCTTCGACACCGGCTCCTACCACCAGTTCGCCGAGGGCTACTTCCTGCGCCGGGACGCCATGCAGTGGTTCTGGGACCAGTACACGACCGACGAAAGTGAGCGCGCCCAGATCACTGCGTCCCCGCTGCGCGCCACCACCGAGCAGCTGACCGGTCTGCCCCCGGCGCTGGTCATCACCGGCGAGGCCGACGTGCTGCGCGACGAGGGCGAGGCCTACGCCAACAAGCTGCGCGAGGCCGGCGTCCCGGTCACGGCGGTGCGCTACCAGGGCATCATCCACGACTTCGTGATGCTCAACGCCCTGCGCGGCACCCACGCCGCCGAGGCCGCCATCACCCAGGCCATCACCACGCTGCGCGACGTTCTGGGCACCAACTGACCAGGCAGCACCCACCCGATCTGATCCATCTGCAGCCAGCAAGCGTTCGACCGCAAGGCACGCCGCCGACCGCACCCCGTACAACCAGGAGATATTCCGTCATGTCCGCACCCTCCCCCCGCATCGGCCGTAAGATCGCGCTCGCCGCGACCGTCCCCTTCGTCGCAGGAATCGTCGCGGCCGGCAACGCTCTCGCCTCCCCCGGCTCGTCGAGTGGGCACTCCTCGGTCGTGCTGGAGCACGACGCCCAGGTGTTCGCCGATGCGGCGGCCAAGAATCCCCCCATCTACACCCTGTCGTACGCCGAAGCCCGTAAGGCCCTGGACGCCGCGCAGTCCGGCCCTGTTCCGCTGCCCCCGGCAGACGTCTCTCACCGCACTCTTCCCATCGGCCCCACCGGCAAGGTGACGATCCGCATCGTCCGGCCCGCCGGAGCGACCGGAAGGCTCCCGGTCGTGATGTACTTCCACGGCGGCGGATGGGTGCTCGGCAACGAGGGGACCCACGACCGCCTGGTCCGGCAGATCGCGAACGGCGCACACGCTGCCGTGATCTTCGTCGACTACACACCCGCCCCCGAAGCGCACTTCCCGATCCCCATCGAGCAGGCCTACGCCGCCACCAAGTGGGTCGCCGAGCACGGCAACGAGATCAACGTCGACGGTTCCCGGATCGCCCTCGCCGGCGACAGCGTCGGCGGCAACATGACCGCCGCTGTCAGTCTCATGGACAAGCAACAGCACGGGCCGAAGCTGCGCGGCCAGGTCCTCTTGTACCCGGTGACCAACGCCGCCTTCAACGACGCCTCCTACCGCGAGTTCGCAGGCGGCCCATGGCTCACCCGCAAGGCCATGCAGTGGTTCTGGGACGCCTACGCCCCTAACACCAAGGACCGCAACCAGATCCTCGCATCCCCGCTGCGCGCCACCCTCAATCAGCTCAGCGGACTGCCGAAGGCACTGGTCATCACGGACGAGGCGGACGTGCTCCGCGACGAGGGCGAAGCCTATGCAGCCAAGCTCCGCGCCGCCGGCAACGACGTGACCGCCGTGCGCTACAACGGCACCATCCACGACTTCGCGATGCTCAACGCCCTGCGCAACACCAACGCCGCCCAGGCAGCGGTCGCCCAGGCCAACACCTTCCTGCGGAACACGCTCCACTGACACGCAATGCCTGCCCCCTGTCGGAGAGTGTGGGGCCGACCCAACAGGCCGGCCCCACACTCCCGAGCATCCCGTGCCTGTCCGCACGCCCCGTCAAGTTCCGGCCCGTCTCATCGGCATGGATCCGTGTTCCGCATCGCAGGGACACCCTCCGCCCGGCGGACAGTCCAAGGGCATGACGCACAACTCCACGGCCTCCCGCCTGCTGCGAGACAGTGAGCCCGACCTGCAGGCCAAGGGGTGGCCACGGCGCGGGCGCGATGCGAGCGCATCGCCTGGCGGCCGTCCGACGGATCCTTCCGTCCGGCACGACATCCAGGGGCTGCGCGGGCTGGCCGTCACGCTCGTCGTACTCGCGCAGGCCGGAATCCCGTTCATTGCCGGCGGCTACGTCGGAGTCGACGTGTTCTTCGTCATCTCCGGTTTCCTCATCACCTCGGGCCTGCTCCGGGAGGCCGGGCCGACCGGCTCGCTGTCGTTGCGGCGCTTCTACCGGCCTTGGACCGACGGAACAGCCAGTATCGGTGAGATTGATCTTGGTTTCGTAGCAGGTCAGACAGGGGTCACTGGCGGCGGCGGTCAGCCGGGTCGCGCAGTGGTTTCTCGTTGCGTGGGGTCAGGGCGTCGTACCCGTCGGTACAGCTCGCTTTTCCGACGGCTTGACGTGACGGTACTGACGCTGCCGACGCCGGTAGGCACGGTCTCGACTGCGGGCAGAGCAGTACTTGGCGTCTCGGCGTCGGGACCCGGCCGCGTAGGTCATGCGTCCGCACACCGGACACAGCAGCCGCCGCAGCAGGTGGCCATCCTCGGTGGCTCTGGCCCTCATCAGCAGCCCGCCCAGTGCCCCGATCCGTATGGTGACCTGTCTGTCCCTGTACGCCTGGGCCCGGCAGGCCGGGCCGCAGTACAGGCGCCGCTGTATCGCGTTCTTCGGGAGCACGGCGCCGCAGACGCAGCAGTGCCGACGGCGGGCCATACCTCCAGGATCGCTCGTGCGTACGGCTTGCGGAATCCCCTACCGCTTCCGCCCGGGTCGCCACGGCCCGGAAGTCCTTGAGCCCGTTGATGGTCCGCTCGACTTCGTTCCTGCGGGCGTACCGAGCCCGGTCGAATCCAGCGGGGCGACCGCCCCGGCTGCCGCGCCGCTTACGGTTGGCCCGCTGGTCCCGCCGCTCGGGAATCGTGTGCCGGATCTGCCGACGCCGAAGGTACTGACGGTTCCGTCGCGAGCACGGCGCTGGGCAGGCCGGCGGAGCAGTGCCTGGGACGTGACTTTGGTGATCCCGCAAGCCAGCGGAGTATGGCCGAGAGTCTCGTGGTCCATGCCGCCAGGACGAAGGCGACGCCCGCTCCTTGTGACGGAATGGGCCGGCAATTGGACTCTGCGCCTGCCGAGAATGTCATCCATGCAGGTCAGGGGCTTGTTCGGCGCTGAGGCAGGATGAGCACTCGTGTTGCTTCGTCTCGCCTACCTGACCATCACCAACGCGTTCGCCGCACTGCGGCTGCTACCGATGAGCGACCGCGACAAGGACGCGGAGATTCTCGTCCTGCGCCACCAGTTCATGGTCCTCGAGCGGCAGCTCGGGGAGGACCGGGTGAAGTTCGCCTCGGAAGACCGAGGATGAAGTTCCGGGCCGACTTCGACCGGCTGGCCAAACGCTCTCCGGATGGTAGAGCCCCCCTTCCGGTGCGGTCGCGGATCAAGATCCAGACCGTTCGCGAGCCAGAGGGCCGCTCCCCCACTTCGAGGCCATTTCCGCTGGTCAGCAGCCTATCAACCCGGCAACACCAGTAGACGAAGAACCAGCTGACAAACAGGGTCGTCGATCTCCCAACTCGGGCGACGACGGTCGTTCGACGCCAGCCGTTTCCGATCAGTGCGCCGATCATGTGGGCGGACACGATCGGCTGACCGACGCTTGACGTCATGGCCGCGTCCGAGCGTCCATGGTCGCGGCCGACGCGTCAACCGGGATTACGGAGACCACCGCGTTCCCATGCATCGGCCTGTCCGTCCGGAACACTCGCGATGCGCACGCGCCGGCGACACAAGCGGCCCCCGAGACCGCGCCCCGGCCGGGGACCTCACTCCACAAGCCCTTCGGGAAGCGAGGCCCTCTTCATGTCCGACACCACGATCAGCGACCGATTGACGGGGCTGTCCCCCGCCGTCATTCACTTCTACACCCAACTCGTCACCTTCACCGACTCCGCCACCGTCGACGACATCGCGCAAGCCGCCGACATCGCCCGCTCCAGCACCTTCAAGGCCCTCGTCGCCCTCGAGAAGCGAAATCTGGCCCACCGAAACCGGGGGCATCAAGAACGGCCCCGATCGGCGGCCGGACCTGTGGCACGCCACACACACCGCCCCGGCCCCGCCTTTCGAGCAACCCGGCACTCGTGAGGAACCCGTAGCGCAGACACTCGCCACACCCCGATCAGCTGAACCAGTCCCGGACAGCAGCCACTCGATGAGGGAACCGTACGGGTCCACCGCGCACAAAAGCGACGAGAAGTCCGATGCGTCGGCATCGAGGCGCACTGCCTCATCCGCTCCGCCACCTGTCCAGTGCCCCGCAGCCCTCCAAGCGAGTGGCGTCACACCCGCGACCGCCTCACCCGGCGGGAGCAGGCGCCTTGCCCGTGGAGCCCTCCGGCAGCGAAGAAGGCATGGCAGGCCGGTGCCGTCAGGGCGATCCTCCACAACCCTCGCTGCAACGGCTACGAGGTGTGGAACAAGCAGCGCAAGGAAGAACGCCTCACCGACATCGACGACGTCACCCTCGGTCACCGCACCACCATGACCCACAACCCCACCGACGAGTGGATCTGGTCCAACGAACCCGCACACACCCCGCTCATCCCCAAGGAACTCTTCGAGGCCGCCCAGCGGGCCCGCAGGCAGCGCGCCCGCGTCTACCAGCGGCAGGAACGCCCCAACCGGCGAAGCAGCCGACGGGCCTACGTCCTGCGAGGACGGGTGAGATGCACTCTGTGCGGACGGAAGATGCAGCCCTCGGCGATCCGCGACCGCGTCTACTACCGATGCGAGTACAAGGAACAGGAAGTGGCCCTCTACCCCGGGCTCGATCATCCGCGCACCATCAACCTGCGCGAAGACATCATCTGCCGGGCACTGGACGCATGGATCGCTCGGGCCTTCGCCCCGGACCGGCTCACCGCCCCCATCACCGCACTCAGCCAGGCCGGCATCGCGGCAAGCTCTGCACAGCCACAAACCCCCGAGCAGGCTCAAGCCCGCCAGGCGATCAAGGAGTGCGAGCGGCGCCTCGCCCGCTACCAGACCGCCCTCGACTCTGGAGCCGACCCAGCCGTCGTCACCCAGTGGATCAACGACGCGCAACGCGACAGGGAAGCGGCACAGAAGAAGCTCGACGCCCTGCCCACCGGCACCCGAAGGAAGGAACCACCCCTCACGGCAGACCAGATCCGGGCGATTACTGAAAGGTTCGGAGACATCGCTCAACGCATCCAAGCCGCCGACGCCGAGAAGAAAGAGCCACTCTACGAGGCTCTGGGCATCACGATCGCGTACGACCACGCAACGAGGACCGCGACCGTCAGGTCGAGGCCCTCGATTCCGTATCGCTATAAGGAGTCGGATGTTCACGAGTTTTGACGGCAAGGGCGTGGGGCGTCGGTCTGGCTCACGCGCTGTCGTCGCCGGCGGAGAGGATGGTGTGGGCGGTTCCCAGGAGACGTGCGCAGCGCCGGGTCATGGCGTCGGGTGACTGGTCGGGGTGGTTGATCCACCAGCGGACCAGGGCGGTGCACAGGCCGCGCCATGCGTGTTTGAGGGCGTCGGCGTCGAGGGGGTCGCTGGTTCCGGCGGTGTGCAGGAGGTCGGCGGTGCCGGTCGCGGCGAGGTCGTCGATGGCGTCGCGGTAGTGGGCCGCGCGGTGGGCGGCTTCGCTGTCGGGCGGCAGCGTGGGGTCGTAGAGGACGAACCATGCCTCGCGCCGGCCGTCGAGGGCGGTGAACAGGGCGTGCAGCACGCGCAGGGGCGTGGGCGGGGCGTCGGCGTCGTGTTCGGCCATCGCGGCGCGGATGGCGGCCAGCAGCCGGTCGCCGACCGGGTCGAGGCAGGCGAGGTAGAGGTCCTGCTTGCTGCCGAAGTAGTGGTGCAGGAGTGGTTTGGTGACGCCGACGCGGGTGGCGATGGCGGCCACGGTGGTGGCCTCGTAGCCGTGGCGGCCGAACTCCTCGGTGGCCGCGGCCAGGACCTGTCGTTCGCGTGTGGCCCTCGGTACGCCCTTGGTGCCGGCCTTGGAGGGGGGCGTTGTCATGGAACCAGATCTTACCCTAGGGTAATTTACTGACGGGTAAATTCCCTGGATCCCGCTGGAGCGCACCCATGCCTGCCACCGCGACCGACCCCCGCACCTCCCGCACCCGCTCCTGGTGGGGCTGGGGCTACGCCGACGCCCACCCCGACGACGCCGAATGCGCCGCGATGGGTGCCCTGCTGCCGGGCACCCTGGCCCGCCCGCTGCCGATACCCCGCATCGCCGACCTGCCCATCGGCCGCCCCGCCGCGACGCCCCCGCCCTCCCTGGCACACCTGGTCACCGCCGACCCCCAGGCGCGCGCCGCCCACGCCATGGGCAAGGCCTACCGCGACGTCATCCGGGCCCTGCGCGGCCGGCCCCGCCGGATCCCCGACCTCGTCGCCCACCCGGCCGGCGACCAGGACGTGGCCGACCTGCTGGACTGGGCCGGCGAGCACGGCGTGGCCGTCATCCCCTTCGGCGGCGGCTCCTCGGTGGTCGGCGGCGTGGAGTACCGCGGTGACACCCACCACGCAGTCCTGTCGCTCGACCTGACCGCGATGGACCGCGTCCTGGAGATCGACACCACCAGCCGCTCAGCCCGCATCCAAGCCGGAGCGCTCGGACCCGTGCTGGAAGGCCAGTTGCGCCCCTACGGCCTGACCCTGCGCCACTTCCCGCAGAGCTTCGAGTTCTCCACCCTCGGCGGCTGGCTCGCCACCCGGGCCGGCGGCCACTACGCCACCGTCCACACCCACATCGACGACTTCGTGCAGTCCCTGCGCGTGGTCACACCCGCCGCAGCAGGCACCTCCTGGCGGCTGCCCGCATCCGGCGCCGGACCGTCTCCCGACCGGCTCTTCCTCGGTTCCGAGGGCACCCTCGGTGTCATCACCGAGGCATGGATGCGCCTGCAGGAACGCCCCCGCCACAAAGCCTCCGCGTCCGTGGCCTTCGCCGACTTCCACCGCGCGCTGGACGCAGTGCGTGCCATCGCCCGGTCCGACCTCGCCCCGGCCAACTGCCGCCTGCTCGACCCCGGCGAGGCGCTGCTGTCCGGCGCCTCCCACGACGGCTCCGCCGTCCTGATCCTGGGCTTCGAGTCCGCCACCACCCCCGTCGACGACCGCCTCGCGAGCGCCGTGGACCTGGCCCGCGCCCACAGCGGCCGCGGCGAGACACATGCGGCAGACCGCGACGCCCCGGCCGACGCAGCCGTCAGCGCCTGGCGCGCGGCGTTCCTGCGCATGCCCTACCTGCGCGACGGTCTGGCCCGCATGGGCGCCGTCGTCGAAACCTTCGAGACCGCCGCCACCTGGGAGAAGATACCCGCCCTGATCGAGGCCGTCCGCGCCGAGGTCGGCGCCGCCGCCGCGAAGGCCACCGGACACCCGGCCACCGTCAACTGCCGCCTCACCCACGTCTACCCCGACGGCGCCGCACCCTACTTCACCGTCGCAGTCGCCGGCCGGCCCGGCGACGAGCCCGAGATCTGGGACGACATCAAAGCCGCCGCGATGGACGTCCTGCACCGCCACCGCGCCACCATCACCCACCACCACGCCGTCGGCCGCGACCACCACCCCGGCTACGACCTCCAACGCCCCGAACCCTTCGCGCTGGCACTGCGCGCCGCCAAGCACGCCCTGGACCCCCACCGCATCCTCAACCCCGGCGTCCTGCTCGACTGACAAGACAGCAATCAGGCGAAGGCGGCCGGAACTGCCGCAACGACTCTCCCGCGCCGGCACCGGACAGCGCGACACGGGCGGCGGCGTCCTCAAGCCGCCCATCTCCCGCCGGACACCGCCACCACACACGGACACCGGCACCCCGCAGTCGCGTCCCCGGCCTCACCGCGCCCGGACCGAAAGGTCAAGCCCGAGGGCCTGTCATTTCTCGGGTCCTGGCTCAACTTCCGTGGTGCCGCGAGCGTAAGAGTACCGATCGGTTGCGAGCCGGCGGCGTGTGGCAGCGTCGTCTGCATGTCGTGCCCCTTCTGCCGGCTCATGCACGAAGACAGTGCGCAATGGGTAGCCCGTAGACGTCTTGGACACGCCCACCGGCGTACTGGCCGAGACAGTCGAGTTGGTCCAGCGTCTGGCAAGGGCCATGCGCTCCGGGCTGAACGCGACTGGGGTGAACGTCCTCGACGCGAGTGGTCCGGGCGCGGAACAGTCGGTACGCCACCTGCACTTCCACGTCGTTCCGCGGTGGCCGGACGATGGCATCCCCACCTGGCCTACCGGGCTGTCGCACCATCGATTCGCCGGTGACCCGGCCGTACAACTCGCCGACGCACTGACGGCCGGCAAGCACCACAGAAGTTGAGCCAGGCCACCGGTGCCGTCCGGCGGCCGGCCCACGGAGGGACGTCGCCACGGGAGGATGGCCGTCTTCCAGGCACCGTTTGAGTCAGGCTGGTATGAGTTGGCGTTGGCCATCAGCGACGGGCGCCCGGGGGCCGTCTCCCGGGCGGCCGCAGCTCGGACGGTCAGGCGGCTTTCCGGTCCGTGCCCGGTGTCGGTCCGGCGGCGATGGAGAAGCCGAGGACGAGGCCGTCGCCGCCGGCGTGCGCCGAGGTGAGCGCGACGCCGTGGGGCAAGCCGGTGACGGCCACGGTCCTGGGCCCCAGTTCATCGCGGAGCCCGGAGGTGGCCGGCAGGTCAGGGAGGTCGTCGACGGCCGCGCTCCGGCCGAGGACGCTCACCGTGGTGGGCGTGATGGTGAAGGCGTGCGCGGTCGTGGCCAGGGTCGCCCGCACGGTGAAAGGCAGGCCCAAGCGGCCGACGCTCCCTGTGAGGATCAGGTGGCCGTCCTGGCCGCCGGCGGTCAGGCCCTTGCCCAGCGCGCCCAGGCGGCGGGTCACCTGGTCGTATCCCACGGTGGCGTTTGCGGTGCCGCCGGCGCTGTCGCCGCTCGTCGTGACGTCTTTCAGGCGGATGGTCACATCCAGCACGGCGTGCTGAGCGTGCACGCCTTTCGCGCTCACCTCGACATCGCCGACCTCCCCGCCCAAGGTGCGCAGGCCCGCGAGGGGGGTGGTGAGGTCGGCGTGCACCGGGCCGTCCGGCTTCAGCCGGCGCGAGGCCTGGGCGACGACCCGCTCCTCGGTGCGGTGCTCGACGAGGAGGTCGGTCGCGCAGGTGAGCAGGGCCAGGGTCGCGGCGGTGGCGGCCACGATGAGGCGGGTCTTCCCGCGGGGGTTCGGGCTCACGTGGTCACTGCTCCGGATCGGTCGGCGGGCGGTCAGGCGTGCAGGCGCGGGAGGACCCGGTCGAGCCGGCGAGGTATCCACCAGTTCGCCCGGCCGATGAGGAACATGGCGGACGGCACCAGGATCAGGCGGACCACGGTGGCGTCGACGATCACGCTGATCGCCAGCCCCAGGGCGAGCATCTTCACGACCACGGTCGGCGAGGTGGTGAAGGACAGGAACACCGCGGTCATGATGAAGGCGGCAGCGGAGATCACGCGCGCCGTCGCGGACAGCCCCTCCCCCACGGCGAGCCGGTTGTCGCCGGTGCGGTGCCAGGCCTCGGCGATCCGGGACAACAGGAAGATCTCGTAGTCCATGGACAGTCCGAAGACGATCGCGAACATCATCATCGGCACGTACGACTCGATGGGCACCGGCTCCGACAGCCCCAGCAGCGAGTCGCCCCAGCCCCACTGGAAGACCGCGACGAGCACGCCGTAGGACGCGGCCGTGGTGCACAGGTTGAGCACGACGGCCTTGAGCGGGATCACCAGGCTGCGGAAGACCGTCATGAGCAGCAGGAAGGCGAGGACCAGGACGATGCCGATGACTATGGGCAGCCGTTCGCCGACCGTGTCCCGGAAGTCGGCCTGTCCGGCCACGGTGCCGGTGAGGTAGGCCTTGGCGCCCGTGCCGTTCAGGGCCTCCGGCAGCGTCCGCCCGGCGAGGGTGTCGAGCAGGTCGCCGGTGGCGGCGTCCTGCGGGCCGGTGGTCGGGGTGAGCGTGGTGACGAGGATCCTGCCGTCGGCGCTCGCCTTGAGCGGGGTGAAGGCGGCCACGCCGTGGGTGGTTCTCAGGGCCGTGGTCAGGTCGCCCGTGATCCGGTCGACGGGGGACTTCGCGCCGCTCACGTCGACGACGGTGACGATCGGGCCGTTCGCCCCTGCTCCGAAGCCCTGCCCGTCGGCGTGGGCGATCCAGTCGTAGGCGGTGCGGGTGCTGCTGCCAGGTCGGTCGGCACCGGCGTCGACGTGGCCCAGGCGCATCGACAGCAGCGGCAGGGAGCACACGCCGAGGACGGCGACGCCGACGACGAGGAATGTCCAGGGCCGCCGGGCGACGAGATCCGCATAGCGGTTCCGGCCGTCGCCGGCCGCCGTGCCCTCGGCGACCGGGCGGCGCAGCCGGAACCGGTCGATGCGCCTGCCGACCAGCCCCAGGGCCGCCGGTACGAGGGTGACGGCGGCAGCGGCCGTGACGACGACGGCGAGGGTGGCGGCGAGGCCGATCTTGCCGACGAAGGTCAGCCCGCAGGCATACAGGCTGAGCATGGCGACGGCCACGGTCAGAGCGGCGACGAGGACGGCGCGTCCGCTGGTGTGCGCGGTGCGGGCCGCGGCGTCGGCCGGATCGCGCCCCTCGATGAGGTCTTGGCGGAAACGCGTCGTCAGGAACAGGGCGTAGTCGATGCCGACACCCAGGCCGATCATGCCGGCCAGGGTGGTGGCCGAGGTTGCGAAGGAGAGCGTGGCGGCGACGATGCCCACGATGCCGAGGCCGACCCCGACGCTGATCAGCGCGGTGGCCAGCGGCAGCAGCGCGGCGAGGACACTGCCGAAGGCCAGCAGCAGGATGACGAGAGCGGTGACGACGCCTACGCTCTCGCTCAACTTGTCGTCGGCCGGTGCACAGACGACCTGATCCAGATCGCCGCCGTAGGCGACGCCGAGCCCCGCCGCCCGGGCGGGGCCGGTCGCCTTGTCCAGTTGCCCGGTGTAGGCGTGGCCGAGGTTCTTCAGCTGCTCGTCGAAGGAGACGACGGTGTACGCGGTGCGTCCGTCGGCGCTGGTGACGGGCGCGGAGACGGCAGTGACGTGCGGCAGACCCCGAAGGTCGGCCAGGGTTCGCTCGAGCGCGGACCGCTGGTCGGCCACGGCTCCGGAACCGGTGTGGAACACGACCTTGCCGCCCGGCCTGCCCGCTTCCGGCATCGAGGTGGCAAGGAGATCGGCGCCGGTGTGTGAGGCGGCGCCGGGCAGGCTGACCTGGTCGCTGAAGGTGGGCGCGGCGAGGTGCCGTCCGGCCAGGGCAGCGACGAGGACCAGCAGCCACGCGGCGACCACCGCTGCCGGGTGCCGAGCGCAGAAGCCGCCGAGGCGGCCGAGTCCGCGGCGGGACGCGGCGAAGTCGGTCGCCGGACGGGCGGCGGTGTGTGCCCCGCTCGGCGCGGGCGGGTGCTGCAGAGATCGGGCCACCGTGGCCTCCAGGAAGAAAGTGTCACGAGTGACACGAACTCTAGAGGCGAAGTGTCATGAATGACAATTGTCAGTGGTGTCATTTGCTGGTGCGACGCTCTGCGGCGCACGGAGGGTGCGTGCGCACCAGGGGCCGCGCCGCGGGTGCGGGGTGCGCCAAACCGCGAGGTGCCAGCCGTGGGTGGCATGTGTGTCAATTGACAGTCGCGACACGATGGCGGGAGGCTTCGGACCATGCCCAGTGAGCTCACCCCCGCCGGACTGCGCGAACGCAAGAAGGAAGAGACGCGGCGCCGCCTGCTGGAGGGGGCCGCGCACCTGTTCAGAGAACGCGGCTTCGAGGCCACGACGGTCGCGGACATCGCCGCGTACGCGAACGTCTCCGCGCGCACCTTCTTCCGCTACTTCGAGAGCAAGGAGGCGCTGCTGCTCCCGGACGGCGTCGAGATCTTCGCCTACGTCGAGAACGCCCTCGCCCGGCGTCCCGCGGACGAGGACCCCCTGGACGCGGTGTGCAACGCCCTGCTGGAGGCGGCCGAGCCGTTCGCCGCCTCCACTCTGACCGCCCTCAGTCATCCGGTCCAAGGCATCGAGAACGTCGTCACGGCCCGGCTCGTCCAGGCCTTCTCCGACTTCGAGGAGCGGCTCACCGTCCTGGTCGAGCGCAGACTTCCGCCGGACACGCCGGACGCCGACCTCACGGCCGCGGTGATCGCGTGCGCCGCCCTGTCCGCGGTGCGCGCCGTACTGCGCACCCGCAGGGCGCGCCGGGCCTCCGGCCTCACGGACACGGGCCCAGCACCCCTGCTGCGAGCCTTGCAGATACTGCGCGGGATCGGCTCTCCCGAACGGCCCTGACAGCGGGCGGGGAGCCGACGGGAACGGCGCCGGCACGGCTCGGCACGGCCCGGCAGTAGGTCGGCCCCACCGCCTCACCGGCCCGCCGCCGCGGCTGCGTCGCCGCAGTGTCCGCCTGGCCGCGGTGTCGGCCGAGTGCACGTGCGACTTCGGTCTCGGCGTCAGCAGGGCTGCTCAGGCCCTCAGTTAGGTCCGGGGCGCCGCCGGCCTTGACTCGCCGTCAGCCGAGGGAGGCCGCCGGTGTCTTCGATGCGCTCGGCGAAGGCCCCCACGGTCCCGGGGCGCGTGCCGCCCAGGTCGTCCTCGATCCCCCGGACGCAGCCGCTCCCGTCACCGTCACCGTCACCCCCACCGGACGGCACGCCCCGCATCCAGCCGCCCCTCCGAAGGACCCGCCCGGCCCACGCTCCCCGCCACTCATGGCTACCGAGCAGGCCAGGTTCCAGAGGCCCGACCGGCCACCGGCCGGAGCCAGGCGCAAGAACCGTGCGCAACGGACCCGCAGACACAGGAGGAGCAGGGTTCCACTGCTGATTCCGCGGGGCCGGTGCATGACTCACCCATCCTGCGATCAGTCTGACAAGCGGGATCTGTTCCTGCCGCCTCAGCAGGAATGGCTCCACGGCCCGCTCCACGCGTGAGCGAGCCGTTGCTCAGGAGGAGTTGAGGTGCCGGGGGGAACGTGCGCCCGGGGTACCTCAGCTCTCATCACCGCGCCTCACACAGCCGCGCTGAAGCTGTACTTGCCCCCTGGAAGTGAGTACGTGGCGGACCCGGACGGGACGGCCTGAGCGGGGGCCTTCACCGAGCCGGGCTGGGAGGTGGGTACGACCACGGTGGCGGTGACGTTGGCGGGAACGGTGACCTCGAGCGTCAACTCGCCTTGCGACACGGACCAGCTGCTCTCGGCGGTCCCGTACGGCGTCCGGTAGGTACCCGAAGCCGAGGTCAGGGCGCCGCCCGGCTGGGGAGCGATGAGCAGGGTCCGGTAACCCGGCGTGGCTGGGCCGATCCCCGCGATGTGCCGGTACAGGAAGTCGCCGACCGAGCCGAGGCCGTAGTGGTTGAAGGAGTTCATCCCCGGGTCCTGGAAGGAGCCGTCGGTGCGGATGCCGTCCCAGCGCTCCCAGATGGTGGTGGCGCCGCGGCTGATCATGTAGCCCCAGCCGGGATAATCGCTCTGCAGCAGAATCCGGAAGGCGACATCCGTATGCCCGTTGCCTGCCAGGACGGTCAGGAGGTTCTCCACGCCGAGGAACCCGACCGTCAGATGCCCGTCGCCGGCCGCGACCTTGGCGGCGAGCTTGTCCGCGGCCCGCTGGACGAGCGCGGTGGGCACCAGGCCGAAGGCGAGGGCGAGTACGTACCCGGTCTGGGTGTTGTTGCCGACGGAACCGTCCGATCCTATGTACCGGCCGGCGAAGGCGGCCGCCACCTGGTCGGCCAGCTGCCCGTAGGACGCGGCCTGTGCCGTACGACCCGTGGCACCGGCCATCCGGGCCACCAGCCGCGCGGCCCACGCGAAGTACGCGGTGCAGATCAGGTCATGGGGCGTCTCGTCGTTCACGTTGAGCCAGTCGCCGTACGTCTGCTGGTTGCGGATGAGGTCGCTGCCGGCGGTGTTGCGCAGGTAGTCGACCCAGTTGGCGAACGCCGTGAAGTGCCGGTCGACGACCTGCACATCCCCGAAACGCTGCCACAAGGTGTACGGGATGATGACACCCGCGTCGCCCCAGCCGGCCGTGCCGGAACCATTGATCACGCTCGGGGCGACGTCGGTGAACGCTCCGTTGGACTGCTGGTCGTCGATGAGGTCGTCGACGAACTTCGCCAGGAACCGGTGGACGTCCAGGTTGAACGTGGAGGTGGCGCTGAAGGCGGCGATGTCTCCCGTCCACCCCAGACGCTCGTCCCGCTGCGGGCAGTCCGTGGGGATGGAGAGCATGTTGCTGCGCTGCCCCCACGTGATGTTGTGCTGAAGCTGGTTGAGCAGATTGTCGGAGGTGGTGAAGGTGCCGAGCTGGTCCGCCGTGGTCCAGGCGGCACGGCCGGTGACGGTGCTCTTCGTCGGGGTCACGCTGGGCGGCAGACCGGTGAGCTCGACGTAGCGGTAGCCGTGGACGGTGAAGCGCGGCTCGTAGGTCTCGGCGGAGCCGGTGCCGGCGAGGACGAAACGGTCGGTGGCCTGGGCTGCGCGGAGGTTGGCCGTGTAGAGCGTGCCGTCGGGGTTGAGGACCTCGCCGTGCCGCATCGTGATCGTGGTGCCGGCCGGGCCGGACAGTGAGAGCCGGTTCCACCCCGCGAAGTTCTGGCCCAGGTCCAGTATCCACACGCCCGGCTGCGGCTGCGTGATGGCCACGGGTGAGAGCTCGGCCTGAACGGTGACCCCGCCGTCGACCTGTGACACCAACATGGGCAACGAGACCGGAGAGACAGTCACGGTGGCCCACGCGGAGTCGTCGAAGTCGGCGCCGTCCCAGCCAAGGACATCCAGGCGTGCGTCGTACGTCTCGCCGTTGTACAGGTCATCCGCCCTGATGGCTCCAGCGCTGGTCTTCCAACTGCTGTCGGTGGCGATCGTCTGCGAGGAGCCGTCGGTGAAGGTGAGCACCAGTTGGGCCGAGTACCAGGGCTGGGTGCCATAGTGCTGGCTGCCGGCGAAGCCGATGCTGCCGCTGTACCAGCCGTTGCCGACCCAGACCGCGAGGGCGTTGGCGCCCTGCTGGAGCCGGTCGGTGACATCGAAGACCTTGTACTGAAGGCGCTTTTTGTAGTTGGTCCAGCCCGGAGCCAGGATGTCGGAGCCGACCTTGGCGCCGTTGAGGCGGGTCTCGTGCAGACCCAGTGCGGTCGTCAGGAGCCGGGCGAACGCCACGGGCTTGGAGATGGTGAAGCGTTTACGCAGCATGGGAGCGGGGGTGATCACGCGTACCTGGGCGCCCCATGGGCCGCTGCCCGCCGCGGCGACGGACATCGCCGCGGGCCATGTGCTGTCATCGAAACCTGAGGTGTTCCAACCCGCGGGCCCGGACTGGGAGGCCTTCCAGGAGGTGTCACTGTTGATGACCTGACCGCCGGGCAGGATGAGCTTGGCGAGCAGCCCGGCCGGGGAAACGCTGGTGTTCGTACAGGACACCGCGATGGTGTTGGCGCCTGACCTCAGATGCGAGGTGAGGTCGACGAGTGCGGCGCTCTTCCAGGAGTCGCCGACCCTCGGCGAGGAGCTCACCAGCACGCCGTTGACCCAGACATCGGCCGTGTCGTCTCCGGTGATGGCCAGTAACGCGCTTGCCGGGGCACTGGAGAGCGTGACCGTACGGCGGAAGTAGCGGGTGCCGGTCGGTGCCGAGGACGCGGGATCGCCCTCGGGATACCAGACCCAGCTCGCCCCCGCGAAATTCGGTGCGGCGCCTTGGCCGATGAAAGCGCCGTGCCATTCGCCGGCCGAGTCGAGCAGCCCGGTCTCGAACCACTGCAGGTCGCTCCAGGCACTCGCCCGCCCCTGCGTGTCCCACACGCGGACCCGCCAGTGGTAGCGGGTGAGGCTGTGCAGTGGGGTGCCGTCGTACGCGATGTCGACCTGCTGGGCCGAGGAGACTCGGCCACTGTTCCAGACGTCCCCGTTACCGACGCTGGTTGAGGAGACCTGGATCTGATATCCGGCCTGGTGCTGCTGGGGGGTCGCGGAGTCCAGGGTCCAGCCGAACCGTGGATTCGGCGCGTCCACCCCGAGTGGCGTGACCTGGTGCTCGAGGGTGAGGCCCGCGGCGCTGAGCGGCGATACCGCCGAGAGGTCCGGCGCGGCGACGTTCCAACCCCATGGGGAGATGCCGTAGGCGCCCAGGTCCATGGCGGCCGGCCAGCCTGAGTCGTCGAACGCGGGCTCTTCCCATCCTGTGGGAACCGACTGCGCGGAGCGCCAACTGCCGTCCGTGACCAGGTCGGTCGTGCCGCCGTCCGTGGTGATGTGGACGTGTCCCAGCAGCCCGGCAGGACCGCCGCTGTTCCTGCAGGCGACCGCGAGCGTGTTGTTCCCGCTGATGAGCGCGGGGCGCAGGTCGACATAGACGGCGCCCCGCCATGAATCCGCGGTGCGCGCAGAAGCGGCCAGGTGCTGTCCGTTCAGCCATACATCCACGGTGTCGTCACCGGTGACGACGAACTGAGCATCACTGGTGCTGCCGGCCGGGACGCTGAATGTCCTGCGGAAGTACCGGTAGGCGGTGGGAGCGGTCACGCGCGGACTTCCCTCGGGGTACCAGACCCAGTGGGCACCCGACAGGTCGACGGGACCGGGTGCGGCGGTGTGTGGGGCTGCTGCTGCGACATCCGGGTGCGACAGCAGGGAGCCGGCGGCGAGCACGCCGGCCGCGATGCCCGAGCCGGCGCTCAGAAAGCGTCGCCTGCTGAGCCGAGGTTGGTCTTCATCGGGCCGAGCCGAACCTGTGTGGTGCGTCGCGTCACTGCTCAACGCCGTACTCCTTCTCTCTGGCCACCTCTGCTGTGGTGGCCGGGCGGGGGGTGAGCGAGGCGGGATCGGCAGCGCCATCTCACGGTGCCGATCCGGCTTGATGCAGCGCATTGAAACGTTTCATTACGAGATGTCGAGGGTACTGTAGAGGCGCCTGCGAGAGTCGTCAACGGTCGTGGTGGGCACGGCTGTTGTGGGGCTCACAGCTCGTTCGGTCGGGGAAATGCGGGCGTTGGCTCGGTGCAGGCCCCACCACGGGCACCCTGCACCGCAGCCTTGAGTACTGCCGCAGTCGTGGGCTTATGTCGCCGGAAAGATCTTGTTCGAGCGAGGTACCAGGGCTCGGCCGTCGCCCTCCGGACGGCACCGCCGCACCCTCACGGCTACCCCCTTCTCCGCCACCGGGTCCACCGCCGACGCCACAAGCGCGCACAGAGCACCGGCGTGAATCCCGGGGCCCCGGGGGCGGTATCCCCTCGGCGTGCAGGCACCGGCGTCGCAGATGCGGTAGTCGGCGGAGTGGTTGGGGGCGTCGGGCAGCGTCAACGTGCGCGTCGGGTCGTTTGGGTGCATCACGGGCCCGCGGTGCGTCCGTTCCCAGCGGACGGGCAGGCATACGAGCACGGTTCCTGCGAGGAAGGGATTGTGCTGTGTGCCCGTGCTCTGATCGTCGTCGATGTGCAGAAGGACTTCTGCGAGGGCGGCAGCGTCCCGGTGAAGGGCGGCGCCGACCGAGCCCGGGCCATCGCCGAGATGGTCCAACGCTCCGCCGGCGGCGAGTACGCGCACATCGTCGCCACCCGCGACCACCACATCGATCCGGGCGGCCACTTCTCCGACCACCCCGACTACCAAAACTCCTTCCCCGTGCACTGCGTGGCCGGCAGCGAGGGAAGCAGCTTCCACCCGCACTTCGCGCCTACCGCCGCCTCCGGTGCCGTCGACGAGGTCTTCTACAAGGGTGCGCACTCCGCCTCGAAGAGCGGCTTCGAAGGCTCGACCGAGGACGGCGCATCCCTGGCCGACTGGCTTCACACGCGCAACGTCAGCGATGTCGACGTCGTCGGTATCGCCACCGACCACTGTGTGAAGGCCACCGCGCTGGACGGCGCGAAAGCCGGCTTCGCCGTGACTGTCCTGCTCGACTACACCGCGGGTGTCGCCACCGACACCACCGACCACGCCATCGAGGAACTACGCCAGGCCGGCGTCGCACTCACCGGCGAACCCGTCGTCCTCGGTGGATGACGGCTACGGGGCGGCATCAGGTGCACAGACAACGTGGCCATCGTCACGGGAAGTTCACGGAACCCGTACAGTAGGTTCGCGACACACGGGGGATCCCAACGGGCGACGTTCCGGGCCCCACACCCCTTGTGGCGTGAAGCGTTGCGCTTCTGCGTTCGCGGAGGTGCGGAGCCATCACCCGGCTGGCAGGTTCTGATCCATCCGCAGTGCCTCGCTCGACGCATGGGCCGAAAGTGAAGACGGGGTGCACGAGCACAACTTCTTCACAGGTAGGATCACCGCGACGCGCCCGGGACTCTTGCCGAGCCTGCCGCGGCTTGCCGTAGTCACATCCTCCAACGGCCTCCGATATGTGCGGAGTTCGGCCGATGGAGCGGGCTGGACAACGGCAGCAGCATGGGTTTTCCGTCCGCCGCCCTGACCAGGCGACGCGATCGGGAACCGTCACCCGGCACCAGTGCAACCTGTTTGGCCGGTGCTCGGATGGCCGCAGGAGTTCTCCGGCTTTCTCCGGCCCATGGGGTGGCGCGCACGTTCACCGGTCCTCGCTCGTGGGTGAGGACGTGTTCCTTGGGGGTTCTGACATGTCCTATGGTCCTGTTGGCAGATCGGTCGAAGGTCCCGCGCTGCGCTCGGTCAAGGGTCTGGCTGCCGCTGCCTCAGTACTGCTCGGTGTCGCCGCCGCGGTGGACATCTTCGCCGTCTGGGCCGGTGTCGGCCTGTATGGCCACCTGGGCAGTGCGCTGACCGGCTCCACCGGCCAGGCCGTCCACGACGCTGACGTGCTCGATGTGGCCGGGAAAGCCCAGATCGGTGCCGTTGTGGTCGCGGGGGTCGTCTTCATCGCCTGGTTCTACCGGGTACGCGTCAACGCCGAGTACTTCGCCCAGGACGTGTGCACCATGGCCCGTGGATGGGCCATCGGTGCCTGGTTCGTCCCCGTCGGCAACCTGTGGCTGCCCTACCGTGTCGCGAGCGAGATCTGGCAAGCCAGCGCCCAGAGCGCACCCGATGGCTCCTGGCGCACCGTGTCCAAGGCCCCGGTCAACGCCTGGTGGGCCCTGACCATCACCTCCGCCGTCATGGACCGGGCCGGCTCCACCTTCATGGACGCGGCCACCACCCTCGCCGGCCTGCGTCACGCGACTGCTCTCGCCGCAGTCGGCGACCTCCTCAACGCGGTGGCAGCCGCCCTGGCCATCGTCTTCGTCCGCAGGCTCACCCGCATGCAACAAGCGCCCCACCCTTTCGCCGAGGCCGCCGCCGTCCGGCCGTGACCGACCGACACCCTGAGCCCTGCCAAGCCCCACCCCCTGCCGGTCGGGATCCCAGACCCGCCAGGCCGTCCGTCAGGACGTCCCAGACAGCCCCGGCCCTGTTCTTGCCGGAGCACGTCTCAAGACAGCGACGGGCCGTCGCGGATACCCCCGGCAAGCGGCGTCGGGACGGCCGCCGACACGCCCGTCCCTCGCCGCACAGCGTCACCCGCCTCGGGCGCAGAAGGCCGTCCGTGGGCAACTGTCCGTAACGCGATCGCCCGCCTCACACCAGCCATAGCGCAGAAAGCACATAAATGGACGTATCGGCTACCTTCACCTTGTCGCGACGCCAGTTCCGCATCGCTCTCCGCAACGCAGCGGTGATGCGGAGAATGACGATCGCCTCGGCGCTGGTTATCGTGTTCGGGCTGTTGAAAGTGCTCGTGGACGGGAAGCTGGGCACGTTCGGTTGCGTGTGCCTCGCCGTCCTGGTCCTCGTCCAGGCACTGGGCATACCGATGGCCGCACGCCGTGCCGCCACCCAGATGCGGGGACCATGGACCGTGCGGGTCACCGACACGGACTACCACCTGCAGACCGCGGTCAACCAAGCAACAGTGCGCTTGGACGCCTACCGCGAGGCCCGCTTCCACCGCGGGTTCTGGTATCTGACCAGCCCCACCGGCACCAGCTTCTTTCCCTCCGCGGTGTTCACCGCCGACGAACAGGCCCAACTGGCACACCTTTTCGCCCACCGCCTGCCGCCGCGCAAGAAGCCGTGGTACCGCCCCTACTCCTGACCGCGGCCTGGGTGCGGCTGGTGCTCTTTCCTGATCTGGTCGGGCGGGCCCGCGACCTGCAGGGCACGCAATCCGTCTGGCGGCCGGTCAGCTGCGGCCTGCCGCCGCCATCAGCCCGTCTCGCGCTCGGAGTGTGGGTTGCGCAGCGGAGGCAGGGACTGCCCAGGGCGGGGTGCACGATCGGGTAGCGGCCATGGAAGGTGCGGTGCTCGTGTCGCCAATCAGCAACCCCGTCGCACATCGTGACGGCCGTTGGAGGTATTTTGGCACGTTTGCGCATTGCTCTCCTCCAGCAGGAGGTATGGCGAACTCCTACCTGGTCCACGCCCTGAAGGGCGAACAACTGACGCTGCTCAGCCCCGACTTCGCCACCCGCAGCCACATCGACGCCTACTTCGCCGGCCACCGCGTCGCCCCCCGCATCACGGTCGAGGCCAACTCCATCCAAGGCCTCACCGAAACCCTCCAACGCACCCCCTCTGGCCACCGTCCTGCCCGACGCCATCACCCACGACCACCCACACCTCGCCCCCTCCCCCTCGACCCGCCCCTGCCCGCACGCACCGTCACCCTCCTGCATCGGCAAGGCACCTACCGCAGCGCCGCCACCCGCGCCTTCGTCCTGTTCACTTACGACCTTGTCCACACCCGCGGCTCCACCCCACCCCCGTGACCTGCAAGCCTCGGGGCGCGCTCTCGCAAACGTTCGATCGCGAGCATCTGCCGCGCGCCTGCCGAGCACGCCAGGCAGGAGGCGTACCCGGAAGCCGTCGATGCCGCGCACGCCGACCTCCCCGCCCTCCAAGAGAGTGAGGGTCCTCGGTCCGCGCGCCGCTGAGAAGACGGAGCCCGCCAGGTGACGGCGTACCGCGTCACCCTCCAGTTCCGCGGAGCCGTGTGCGGTTCCGTTCCCAGCCGTCGTCGCGCCCGGTCGATCACCGCGGTCGTCGGCACCCGCCACATCCCCGTCCAGCGGCCCATCCGCTCCAGCCCGTGTGTGAGCAGCCGAGCGACTCCTCATAGCCTTGGCCGGAGAACAGGCACATCGCCCGCACGAAATAGGCCACCACCCGGGCCGGCAGCAGTCGGCGTCGCTGCTCGGCCCGCCCGCACTCCGCGACCACCTCATCCACCAGCTCCGGCGGAAACGCACTGGTCAGCGCCCCAAGCGCGATCTGATCCGACAGCCGCTCGTCTCCTGACGGCATCGCCTGACAGGCCTTGGCACACCCTGCTCAACGAACAATGAAGCCCAAAGTCACCGGTATTGCCTCTAGGCTGGCACGGTGACTGATGAGCAGGAGCGGGTGCAGCCGTCGGGAGTGTGGGCCACGGCCGTGGGGGTGGCCAGGGTGCGGGCGCTGGAGACCGAGCGGGAGAACGCGCTGTTCCGCGACCCACTGGCACAGGCCTTCGCCACCGCCGGCGGCCTGGGGCCCTCCTCGCCGCCGCTGCCCGATGACGAGGCCGCCCGACGCCGCCGGCTGGGCGTGGCGTTCTCCATCGTCATCAGGACGAAGTTCCTCGACGACCTGTTGCAGCAGGCCTCCGCGTCCGGTGTCCGGCAGGTCGTGCTGCTCGGCGCCGGCATGGACAGCCGGGCCTTCCGGATGGACTGGCCCGAGGGCACCCGGCTGTTCGAGGTCGACACCGCCGCGCCACTGGACTTCAAGGCTTCGGTGCTGCGCCAGGAGCGGGCCGTCGCACGCTGCGAGCGGATCACCGTCGCGGTGGATCTGCGTGAGGACTGGCCGGCCGCGCTGGCCGCCGCAGGGCACGACCCGGCGGTACCGACCGTGTGGATCGCCGAAGGACTGCTGATCTATCTGCCCGAGGACGCGGTGGAACTGCTGCTGGCCCGGATCAGCGCCCAGTCGGCGGCAGGCAGTCGGATGGGGCTGACGTTGGGCACACGCGGCGTGATCGAACGCTTCGGCGCGGACGCCGTGCCGGGATCGGCGGCGTCCATGTGGGTTTCGGAGATGCCCGACGACCCGGTGGGCTGGCTGGCCGGGCACGGCTGGGAGGCCCGCAGCCACACCCTGCGCGAGTGCGCTGCCGCCTACGGCCGCCCGATCAGCACCCCGCCGCAGCGTGAGGAGCGGCCCGGCGGACTGATCTCGGCGGTCCGCCGGTAGAGCGCCTCCCGCCTCGTTCGGCAGCGCAGGGCCTTGTTCCTCAGTTGTGGCTCTGGCAACCAAACCGCACGACGAAGCGTGCCCGCCCGATGGCCACCGGAAGGGGGTCGGGACCGCTTTCGCATGAGGACGAGTTCTGCTGAGGGATCGACGGTCAACGGGCGTCCGACGGCGGCCTGCTTTCGATGGGGGTCCGGCGGAGAGGCATGTGCGCGGGAGCCCGCCCGATACCCGGTCAGTCCTCGGCGATCAAGGACTGCGGAGCGCGGAAGCCGAGGACTCTGGTGGTGAAGTTCGCCAGTTGCGCCCGCATTCTCCCGCGCGGCACGCGCTCCTGTCCGCTCAGGTGCTCGACGAGGTCGGCTCGGGTGGCGGCGAGGAGCGCATGGGCGGTGAAGTCGCTGTCGGTCACGTCGGGGATCTGCTCCAGCACGGCTCGGAGCAGGCCGTGCCATCGCTCATAGTGCTCTGCTTGGTACGGGCTGCCGTTCCCGGTCTCCTCCAGGGCCAGTGCGAGGCGGCGGTTGTCGAGTTTGAAGCACAGGAGGGCGTCGAGCAGGGCGGGTACACGCTCGAGCGGCGGGGCGGCGGGCCCCAGGGGCTCCGGCCCGGACTCCACGGCCTCCCTGATCGGTTCGAGTCGCGCCTCGTACAGAGCGCGGAGCAGCCCGGTGCGATCGCCGAAGGCGCGGAAGAGCGTTCCTTTGCCGACGCCGGCCGCTGCCGCGATATCGGCCATCGTGATGTCCTCGGGGCTTTCGTGGCGGGCGAAGAGGGCGTCGGCGGCCGCGAGGACGGCCTCCCGGTTACGGGCGGCGTCCTTGCGGGGCTTGCGCTCTGGCATGCGGTTCCTCCGGTTGCAAAGCGGACCCTGGGTCCGTATTGTCGAACCGGACTCGGGGTCCGGATTCTATGAGACGGAGGATACCCATGCCCGTATCAACCTCCCCGGCGGACCTGTACCGCCACAGCCTGCGGCTGCTGCTGGACAAGGACATTCCCGGATGGGTCGGCCTGTGGGCCGAGGACGGTGTCATGGAGTTCCCCTTCGCCCCCCACGGCTGGCCCAAGCGGCTGGAGAACAGGGAGGCCATTGCCGCCTACATGCGCCCCTACCCCGACCACATCGACCTGCACGACTTCCCCGACCTGCGGATCCACCAGACCACCGATCCGGAGACCATCGTGGTCGAGATGCGCGGCGTCGGACGCCTGGTCGAGACCGACAGTCCCTTCGACATGGCCTACATCGCCGTCGTCGCGGTCCGGCACGGGCGCATCATCTCCTACCGCGACTACTGGAACCCCCTCGCCGTCGTCGAACCCGGCACCGACTTCGTGGGGAGCGGTCGATGACCACCACCGGCACCACTTTGGTCATCGGCGCCACCGGCACCACCGGCAGCCGCACCGCCGCGCGGCTGGCAGCCGCCGGTCACCGGGTCAAAGCCGCCAGCCGGCACGCCACCCCGGTCCCGGGCGCGGAGCCGGTCCGCTTCGACTGGTACGAGCCCGCCACCCACGAGGCCGCCCTCGACGGAGCCGACCGCGTCTACCTCATACCGCCGCCGGGCGACCCCGACCCGGCGGCGATCATGCTGCCTTTCCTCGGGCAGGCCCGCACCGCGGGCGTACACCGCGCGGTGCTCCTCAGCTCCTCGGCGATCCCCGCGGGCGGCCCGGCCGTGGGGATGGTGCACCAGGCCCTGCCCGGCCTGTTCGAACAGTGGGCGGTACTGCGCCCCTCCTGGTTCATGCAGAACTTCACCGGCACACACACGCACGCCCTCAGCATCCGCCGAGACGGCACCCTTTGGACCGCCACCGGGAGCGGTCGGGTCGGCTTCGTCGACGCCGAGGACATCGCCGCCGTCGCCATGCACGCCCTGACCGACGAGCAGGCACCCAACACCGATCTCGTCCTCACCGGACCGGAAGCGCTCGGTTACGACGACATCGCCGCGATCGTCACCGAGGTCACCGGCCGGCCCGTCGCCCACCGCCGGCTGTCCTACAAGCAGTTGCGCGATCGCCTCGCCGCGCTCATGCCGCTGGAGTTCGCCGCCATGCTGGCCGGCATGGACCGTGCCATCGCCGAGGGGGCCGAGGACCGCGTCACCGACACCGTCCAGCACCTCACCGGTCGGCCCGCGCGCACCTTCCGCGCCGTCCTGGAAAGGGAGATGCGATGCGGCAGTTGATGTTCCAGGACGATCAGCAGTTCTGGTTCGAGACCCTGCGCAATCTCGGCCTGGCCGTCTACGGCGGCTCGGACGTCGGCGAAGTCGTGGCGACCGCCTCCCGCGTCACCTCCGGGGACTACGACGGCTGGCACGACGCCTGGCTGGCTACCGCCGAGCGCCTGGAGGCCGAGGCCCGCGCCAGCCACCCCGTCAGCGCACGCGACGGACTCCTGCGCGCTTCCAGCTACTACCGGGCCGCCGAGTTCTTCCTGCACGGCAACCCTACGGACCCGCGCATCGACCACGCCTACGAACGCGGCGTCGCCTGCTTCCGTGACGCCATCGCCCTCCTCCCCGGCATCACCCCCGTGGAGATCCCGTACGAGGACACCGTGCTGCACGGCTACTTCTACCGGGCGGCAGGCGAGGGACCCAAGCCGACACTGGTGATGCACAACGGCTTCGACGGATCCGCCGAGGAACTGCACTTCTTCGGTGCCGTCGGAGGACAGGAACGCGGCTACCACGTGCTGACCTTCGACGGCCCCGGGCAGCCCGCGGCCATCTACCGGGACCGGCTGACCTTCCGACCGGACTGGGAGAACGTCGTCGGCCCCGTACTGGACTCCCCCGCTCAGTACCCGGGCGTCGACCCGGCCCGTATCGCGCTGTTCGGCGTCAGCCTCGGCGGCTACCTGGCGCCCCGCGCGGCGGCCTATGAACCGCGCCTGGCAGCCGTCGTCGCCCTCGATGGTGTCTTCGACGCCGTCTCCGCCCTCACAGCGCACCTTCCGCTGCCGCACGACGACGCGGTCCGGCGCGCGGCGGCCGAGCACGACGAGGAACTGGACCGGATGATCGCCGCCGCCCGTGAGCAGAGCCCGACCCTGCGCTGGGCCTGCGACCACGGCGGCTACGTCACAGGGACCTCGACCGACAGGGAATTCCTGGCCGAATACGCCCGCTACAACCTCCACGACGGAAGCGCGGAGAAGATCACCTGCCCCGTGCTGGTGTGCGAGGCGACCGCCGACCTGTTCTACTCCGTCACCGAGGAGTCCGACCCGCGCAGGCTGTACCGGCACATCAGGGCACCGAAGAAGCTCCTGAGCTTCACCGAGGAGGAAGGCGGCGACGCCCACTGCCACCCCGGCGTCGTCCGTCTGATGGCGGCGCGCGTCTTCGACTGGCTCGACGACACGATCTGACGCCCTTGTCTTCCGCCTCCTGGTCAGGGTGCTTTCCGGCCCGGGGTCGCCAGGTGGCTGGGGTGGCTCTGCTCTGGCGGATGCGGTCGGGCGGGTCCTGGTGTTGGGCGGCCAGGCCGCGGTCCGGACGGGTGGCGGTGCCGGCGAGGAAGTACCACTCCTCGACGCCGGTGTACTGGACGGTGACGTGTGCGGTGCGTCCGTCGTTGCCGGTTCGGTGCGGACGTGAGGTCGCTGGTGATGACGGCGCCGTCGTCGGTCATGACGCCACCGGGCCCGGCCGTGATTTCGTCCCGGTACGGGGCGGGTCCGGGTTGGCGGTCAGGTCCGGTGCCGCCGACACCACTTGCACCCACACCGACCCCGGGCCCGTCCGCCTCAGAGCGCCGACCGCTGACAGCCAGAACCTCTGCAGATCCTGCTCATCGCCTCCCCCACGCGGCCCGTCCCGCCAGGTTGTCCTGTCCTACCCGTGACCGGAGCGGCACTGTCTTGCAACTCCCTGGAGGCGCGGAGCCCACCGTGACCCGAGCCGCCCCCGGAGCCGGGTCGAACAGTGACTGACGAGTCATCACCCCGCCTCCACGCTGCGTGCACTCGTGTCTCGTTCATGGCGATGACGAGGGAGCTTCAGGTGAAAGTGCTTCCGTTCGATCGATGGGCGCTGGGCTGGGCAGTCAGCGCAAGGAAGGTTTCCCACGGCGAGGTCACAGCCGGGCTTCTGGTGGATCTTGCGGCTGATCCGCGCACGGCGCACGCGGACCCGACGGTCGCCTTCCCATTGGGCACTGCTGCCCGCCTCTCGGGGTCGCCGGACTCCTGCGCTCCCGGACTGAGGAGCACCCGGACGGACCACAGGTGACCGTCACCCTCATGCCCCCTGGCGACATGAGTTCCCCGGGGCGAGCGGTCCGAAGTCACCCGACGCAGAGCCGATGATTCATAACGTATGAACGAGGACGGACGGAATTGTCCGCCGGAAGGTCTCCCTCGTGGCGCCACGGGCTCTGGTATCCGCAGCGATGGCTAGCTGAACGGGATTGAAGATCTCCTGTACGTCGCGACACGTCTGATACGGGTGTTTGCTCAGGCAGCTCCGCAGACCATGGAGAAAGTGGTCGATGCGATCCATGAGGAGTTTCGAGGTGCACGCCTCAGGACGTACCTACCTGAGTTCTTCGGGTTGTTGTCGGGGGTGACGTGTCGTGATCCCTGCGGTAGGCCGATGGCATGCGGTATGCGCAGGGTGGTGGGCTGACCCCGGAGCGGCGCCACTGTCGCGAGCGGATCCGGTACGAGGCCGGTGAGCGGTTCACTCGCGGTGAGAGAACCGCAGTGATCGCGAAGGATCTGCGGGTCAGTGAGCGGTCGGTGGAACGCTGGCGCCGTGCCTGGCGGAAGGGCGGGGTGGACGCGCTCGCCTCTGCGGGGCCGCCGAAACTGCCCAAGTTGTCCAATGGCCAGTTCGCCAAGCTGGAGCAAGAGTTGGCGGCGGAGCCGGCCGCGCATGGTTGGGAGGACCAGCGGTGGACCCTGGCCCGGACCAGGGTGCTGATCGCGCGGAAGTTCAGGTTGGACTGCTCGTCGGCGGCGGTGTGGCGGCTGCTGCACCGGCACGGCTGGTCCTGGCAGTGTCCCGCCCGCCGGGCGCTGGAGCGCGACGAGCAGGCGGTGTGCCTGTGGAAGAAGGATGTGTGGCCGCAGGCGGAATGACTGCGGCGACGCTGGGGGCGTACGCCGTCTTCGAGGACGAGGCCGAGTTCTCGATGACACCACCGCGCGCCCGCACCTGGGGCCGGCGTGGGCACACGCCGGTGATGCGGGTGCGGGCCCGTTCCTGGCGCCGCTGGTCGATCGCGGCGATGTGCTGCTACAGGCCGGGCGAGACGTCCCGGCTGATCTACCGGCCGCGCCGCCACCGCAAGCACCGGGGCAAAGGACGCGACACCTTCGCCTGGAGTGACTACCGCGACCTGGTCGTGCGTGCCCACATCCAGCTCCAGGCTCCCAGCGTGCTGATCTGGGATCATCTCAACACCCACCGGGCTGCCGGGATGCGTGAGTACGCCGCCGCACACGACTGGCTCACCATCGTGCAACTGCCCTCTTATGCACCCGACTTGAACCCGGTGGAGGGCATCTGGTCGCTGTTACGGCGCGGCCCGCTGGCCAACACTGCCTTCACCGACGACGAGCACCTCGAACGGACCCTCCGCCAAGGTCTGCGACACATCCAGCTCCGCCCCGAACTGATCGACGGCTGCCTTGCCGGCACCGGACGCAGACTCACTCACCAGCCGACAACAACCCGAAGAGATCAGTAACCGAGTGCCGGAGGGTGCTCGGCTGGACGGCATCCTCAGGCCCAGATCAGCGGCGCGAGTGTCAGGTCGAGTTTGCCCGCGTGGATGGCGGCCAGGTGCGCGTCGATCTCGGCGTCGTCGGCCAGGCCGGCCGCGAGCAGCTCGCCACGCACGTGCCGGATGGTCGCCGCCTCCAGCCGGTCGCAGGCCAGCCCGCCAACCGGGAAAGAGCCCGCCGCGGCGACATCTACCAAGCCGGCCTCACGCAATGCCCTCGGCAGTGTCCGGCCGTAGCGCAGGTCCGCGCCGCGGCGCGTCAGCAGCTCCCGGACCGCGTCGCGCAGCCGGTTGGCTCGCCGCTGCGCAGGGCCGCTGTCGTCCAGGCATGCCAGTGGCTGCAGAGCGGTATCGGCGTCCTCGACCAGCAGCCAGCCGCCGGGCCGTAGCGCTGCCGCCATCGTGGCCAACGCGCGAGCCCGGTCGGGTACATGGACCAGCACGAGCCGGGCGTGCACCAGATCGAACGTCCCCGGCTCCGGGGGCGGATCAGCGGCGACATCGTGCTGGCGCACCTCGTACCCGTCGCCTGCCTTCAGCCACGACGGATCGATGTCCGTGGCCAGCACGTGCCCGGTCGGACCGACGGCCGCCACGAGCGCCTCCGGGATGCTGGGGCCACCAGCCCCCACATCCCAGCGGCGCGAGCCAGCCCTGACCCGCAGTCGATCGAAGTGCCCGCGCGTCACACCGTCGAACAGCTCGGCCAGCCAATCGAATGGCTCGCCCGCTTCGGCGCGCGCGTTGTCCAGCACGTACCCGCGGGCGGGAGCGGACTCTCCACCGAGCGCGTAGTCCCGCCTATCGGATCCGGTCGGCCACCGACGTGCGGCGGGCGGGGCGAGGAGGTCATCACTACATGGTCAACCTTCCCAGGCCACCAGCGCCACGACGACGGGAGAGGGGTGTCTCACACAGCCAGCGAAGACCCAGCCCGGCCGGCCGCCACCGATCCGGCGTGCCCCAACGGCCCTGACCGGCTCCAGACCTACGCGACTGGTCCAGTGCGAGTGCTGCCTGACGAAGTATGTCGCGATATCCCCAGCCACGGAGTGGTAGGCCAGGTAGGCCAGGACGACATCCTTGGTCCCCCTCAGCCGCGTGAGGCCGACGTGAGGTCGGAGGCGGCGTTCTACGCCCTTCATGGCCCGGGTACGACGCTGTCCCACCCTGCCCGGTGGGCTCGTAGGTCATGATCTCGGTTCCGGCCTTCTTCGCGAGGACGGGCGACAGAACCACTGCACATGGGCGAACGCTGAGGCCACGACCCAGCGTTGGGTGCCCAGGCCGGAACCATGCCCGGTGCCGCGGCGGGCGCACCGCGTCCGCGCGGCGCCGAGGGCCGACCCCGCTTGCCCCGCACCGGCGGCACGGCCTGGAGCCGCGGGATCAGCTGGGTGACGTGTCTTCACGGCGACGTCGGTGCGGACGTGCTGGCTGCGGTTATCGGGTTCGCCCTGGTGTGCCGGTGTGGACGGTCGTGCAATTACGTGACCGTTCACACCGGCAGCAGGGAGCACCTGGACTCTCGTCGGCGGGCCTTCCGATTCCGGCTACCGGCGGCAGAGGAAGCCATGCGCGATCAAGGCAATTGGCCGGTAGTGGCGCGTCTCAGCTGCCGTCCCGGACCGCCGCGAGGCACTGGTCGTAGAGGTCAGCCAGGTCGAGTCGACCTTCGCTCTCGGCCCAGAGTTCGGTCGCCGTGTCGACGCAGGCGAAGACCGCCGCGACGATCGCCCTGGCGCGCGGGTCGGGGGACGGGCCGGAGCCGGTGTCCAGGCGGGCCTGGACGATCGGGACGAGTTCGGTCTGCCAGCGCAGCCGCTTCTCGATGTAGCGGGCGCGTAGTGAGGGGGTCTCGAAGATCAGGCGGGACAGCTCCAGCGCCCGTTCCTGGGTGTGGTTGGCGATGAGGATCGCCTCGAATCCGGCCCGCAGGGCGTCCCAGACGGATACCCCGGCCGACTGCTGCTCGACGGTCCGCCTCAGCAGCTCGCCCAGTGCCTCCTGGTCCCCGCAGACCAGGTCCTCCTTGGTGCCGAAGTAGCGGAACAGGGAGCGCTGCGAGATCCCCGCCTCACGCGCGATCTGCGCGATCGTCGTCTGCTCGTAGCCCTGCTCGGCGAACAGCCGAACCGCCGTGTCCAGGATCTCCTGGACGGCGACCTGCCGCGATCGGTCCCACAACGTCGTCATGGAAACCAAGTCTACCCTCCCCTGGACAGCGACCGCCTACTTGGCATTAACTGCCAGAAAGGCAGCGACTGCACAAAGGAGAGAGCCATGACAGCCGTCGACTACCGCGGCCAGACCACACTGATCACCGGCGCCAGCGCGGGCCTCGGCGCCGAGTTCGCCCGCCAGCTCGCCGCCCGCGGCTCCGACCTGGTGCTGGTCGCCCGCCGCCAAGAACGCCTGGAGGCGCTGGCCGCCGAGCTGCGCGCGCACCATCGGGTCCAGGTGCACGTGCTGCCAATGGACCTGACCACCGGCCACCCCGGGCAGGCACTGGCTGAGCAGCTGGAGCGACTCGGCCTCCACGTCACCAGCGTGATCAACAACGCCGGGTTCGCCAGCTTCGGCCCCTTCCACCAGACGGATCCCGTACGGCTGCGTCAGGAGATCGCGGTCGACGTGACCACGGTCGCCGACATCAGCCGCGCCTTCATCGAACAGCTGCGGACGGCGGGTCGCGGGGTGCTGGTCAACGTGGCGAGCATGGCCGCCTACCAGCCCAACCCGCGCATGGCGCTGTACGGGGCGACCAAGGCGTTCGTGCTGAGCCTCACCGAGGCGCTCTGGGAGGAGTCCCGCGGCACCGGGCTGCGGGTGCTCGCCCTGTCCCCCGGCGCCACCCGGAACCGAGTTCTTCGAAGTCGCGGGGACAGATCGGGCTGCCGGGGGAACGAAGCTGGCCTCGCCGGTCGACGTGGTCCGCACCGCGTTGGCCGCGCTGGACCGCAGGAACCCGCCGCCCAGCGTCATCGTGGGAAGTGCGAACCGGGTGATGGCTTTCCTCGCCCGCCGCATGGCCACCCGGCGGCAAGTCATCAGGGCCATCGGCCGCCTCACCGCCGAGAGGGCATGACGTTGGGCGGGGACGCTGCCATGCTGGGCGGCGGCGCCGTCGGGATCGGCTGACAGACCGGCCTGCTGACCGGGCCGGCCGAGGCCTACGGCGACCTGTTCGGTGCCGACCTCGTCGTCGGCACCTCCGCAGGAGCCCTGGTCGGGGCATTCCTGGCCTGCGGAGCCGACCTGTCGGGCACGGTGCGCTCGCTCGCCAGGATGGGGCAGGCCGTGACCGCTGACCAGTGTCGTGCTTCCCCCTGGACCAGCCACTCGCAGCCTTCCAGACGGTCGGACAGGAGATCGCCGAACCGCGCGCGTCAGGCGTTGCTCTGCTGACCGTGGAACCTTCCCCCGAGGTGTTCGCACTGGGCGCGGGCGGCCCAGCCGTGATGAACCCCGCGCTCGCCGAACCAGCATTCAGCCTTGGAACATGCCAGGCGGCCATCGGTGGTTCCTGGAGCGGGCCGCGCCGGCCGGATTCGGCGAGTCGTTCGTCGGGGGCCTCGAAGACCAGAAGCTCGCCTGCCGACTCGCCAGGCACGGCGCGCGATGGGCGTACTCTCGCACCGCCTCGGGTACGCACCTGCGCCACGACCGCACGATGGAGCCGAGCGGCTCGCCGGGTGGAAGGCCAATCTCCGCCGCATCGTGGACAGTCGCGGGGATCCGCTCCTGAGCAGTTCGAGGACCTCGCCGATCACGTCATCCGCGACCGACGCCAGCGGCGGGGCCTCGCCGAGCTGTTCGGCGGTCTTGCCCGCCCCGAACCCGTAGTTCCGGACCTGTTCCGGTTGCCGAGCGCATCGAGGAACACGTCGGCCGCGCGCGGACGGTCAATGCCTTCCCGGCGGGCAGTTGTTGTACGACGGCGGGCACCGCGTCCTCCCTGCCACAGACAACAGTGCCGCTTCAAGTACGGCGCGGAGAACGCCACCGCAGGTGACGGATCAAGCTACCGCAGATATTGGGGTGTTATCCATGGGACGACTTCCGACCGACCCTGCGGCCGACGCGCCGTCAGCCGCCCACCAGGGCCGACATCGGCCTGGCGCACGATCTGACATGGATGTTCCTCAACCCCCGACCTCGTGCTCGCGCTGATCGGCGGGCAGCGCCTGCAGCTGATTGACAGCGGCGTCCAGAATAGCGGGTCGTCCACAGCACGGCGGCGTTCAGGACCAGCCGAGCGCGCTGAGCCGGCGTCGTACTTCGCGCGACAGGGTCAGGCTCGCGGGCGACGGTCACTTTAGGTGGGGGAACCCGGGCGATGTTCAGTGGGGCAGTGTCACCAGGCCCGTCTCGTAGGCGAGGATGACCAGTTGCACCCGGTCGCGGGCGTCGAGCTTGGCGAGCAGCCGTGTCATGTACGTCTTGACCGTGGCCACGCTGATGACCAGTTCGGCGGCTATCTCGGGGTTGGACAAGCCACGTCCGACCAGGGTGAGGATTTCTCGCTCCCGGTCGGTGATGTTGCTGATCTTCCGGAACGCGGGAGCAGGGGTGGATGGGGGAACCTCGGGCCGTCCGACGAACTCTGCGATCAGTCGGCGGGTGACGCTCGGTGCGATCAGGGCGTCCCCGGCGGCGACCACCCGGATCGCGGTGAGGATGTCGTCCAGTGCCATGTCCTTGACCAGGAAGCCGGAGGCCCCCGAGCGCAGCGCGGCGTAGACGTAATCGTCGTCGTCGAAGGTGGTCAGCACGACCACGCGTGGTTCTCCCGGGCCCGCGGTGACCAGGCGGGTGGCCTCAATACCGTCCATGCCGGGCATGCGGATGTCCATCACCACCACGTCGGGGTGCAGTTCCTCGGCCAGCTGGACTGCCTCCGCACCGGTTCCGGCCTCTCCGACGACCTCGACGTCGGGTGTGCCGGAGATGACCATCTCCAGGGCGGCCCGTACCAGCGGTTGGTCGTCGACCAGCACGACGCGGACGCTCATCGCGCTCCGCCCGTCACGGGCAGACGGGCCGAGACTCGGAAGCCGCCGCCGGTCCGGGGGCCGGCGTGGAACTCCCCGTGCAGCAGGGTGACCCGCTCGCGCAGCCCGGCAAGGCCGTATCCATTGCCCGGGGTCCTGCCGCGGCCGCGGCCCCGGTCGGTGATCTCGACGGCCACCTGGCCGCTCTTCCGGCAGTCGATGGACACGTGGCAGGAGGTGGCCTCAGCGTGGCGCACCACGTTGGCGATCGACTCCTGGATGATCCGGAAGGTCGCCAGGTCGACGTCCGGCTGCAGCGGGCGCCGCTCGCCCTGCCATCGGACGTCGACCCGCACGCCCGCAGCGGTCGTCGCGGCGACCAACCGGTCCAGGTCGGCCAGTCCCGGCGCCTGGTGCAGCGGGCTGGTCTCGAAGTCCGTGTCGTGCTCGGTCTGGCGCAGCGCGCCGAGCATCCGGCGCAGCCCCGACAGCGTCTCCCGTCCGGCGGTCTCGATCTCGGCCAACGCCTCGCGCGCACGGTCCGGCCGGCTGTCGATGACCCGCCGTGCCGCACCGGCCTGCAGCGCGACGATGCCGATGCTGTGCGCCACCGTGTCGTGCATCTCCCGGGCAATCCGCAGCCGTTCGGCCGTGACCGCCTGCGCGGCCAGCTGGGCGCTCAACACCTCGGTGTGCTCGCGGGACTGGCGTATCGACCGGCCTACCAGCCAGGCGATGACGGCGGCCAGGACGCCCTCGTCAGAGACGCCGATGTGCGGCAGGCTGGTGGTCAGCTGGAAATGATCGACGACGAACACGGTACCCGGCGCCGGAACATCATCGTATGTGGCGGTCGTCAACCCGACGGTGTTGTCGGGGGTCAGGCTCAGATGCACGATCAGCAGGACCAGCACCAGGGCTAGGGCCGTACGGGACGTCGGGCGAGGCTGGGCGGCCGTTACCAGGCAGAGCGCGACGTCGACCGCCAGGAGCGCGGTCAATGGCAGCTGTACGTTCGCGTGGGTCGCGTCCGTCACCGCGAGCGTGGCGACGAGCAGCAGGGCGATCGACAGCAGCGGCCGTCGGCGCAGCAGGGCAGCGGCGCCGAATGCGACAAGGGACGCGGCGGCCAGGATCGACCAGTCCCGGTGCCCGGCGGCGCCGCCCGCCCGGGAGATGGGATGGTCCAGTCGCCCGAGGACAACTGCGGGGTACGCGACCGACACGCACCAGGCCAGGGCCGTCCATGCGCCCGGTGGTACGCGCTTGAGCAGGGGCAGGGCCGGCGTCACGGACATGCGGTGATCGTAACCAGGTGCCTTCCCGCCGGCATCGGACCACGGTTGTACAACCAGGGTCGAGCGGTGCCGCGACGGAGTGTCAGCTCTGGTCCGATGCCGCCCGGCCCCGGCCCGGGCACCGTTGAGAACATGATCGAAGTCCACGAGTTGACGAAGCGGTACGGCAGGAAGCCGGCGGTCAACAATCTCAGCTTCACCGTGAGCCCTGGTCACGTCACCGGGTTCCTCGGCCCCAACGGAGCCGGCAAGAGCACCACACTGCGGCTGATTCTCGGTCTGCACACCCCCACCAGCGGGTCCGTCACCATCGACGGCCGCTCATTCCGCTCGCTGCCCCGGGGGCTGCGGCATGTCGGCGCACTGCTGGACGCCGGTGACATGCACGGCGGGCGCACCGCCCGGGCCCACCTGCGCGCGCTGGCCCGCAGTAACGCCATCCCATGCAGTCGGGTGGACGAGGTGTTGCGCGAGGTCGGTATCGCGGACGCGGCGGACCGGCGCATCGGCGGCTTCTCCCTCGGCATGCGCCAGCGCCTCGGCATCGCCACCGCACTGCTCGGTGACCCGCCGGTGCTGCTCTTCGACGAGCCGCTCAACGGACTCGACCCGGAGGGCGTGTACTGGGTGCGTGGCCTGTTCCGCCGACTGGCCGGCGAGGGGCGTACGGTCCTCGTCTCCAGCCATCTGATGTCCGAGATGGAGCACACCGCCGACCAGCTCATCGTCCTCGGCCGCGGTGAGCTGATCGCCGCGCAGAGCGTGACGGAGTTCGCGGCCCGCGGGGCCGGCCGGAGCGTGTCGGTGCGCACAGCGGCCGCCGCGTGCCTGTCGCCGCTGCTGAGCACTGAGGGCGCATCGGTCCAGCGCGAGGCAGACGGACAGCTCACGGTGGTCGGGCTCAGCGCGGACCGGATCGCCGAGATCGCCTTCCAGCACCGCATTCTGCTCCACGAGTTGACCAACCACACCGGCTCGCTGGAAGAGGCGTTCATGGAGCTGACCGCCGACAGCGTCGAATACCTCGCAGGAGAGACCCAGTGACCGCGCCGACGACCAAGACCGTGATGCCCAACGTGCCGGCCCCGGAGCCCAAGGCCCGCTTCACCGACCTGTTCGCTGCCGAGTGGATCAAACTGTGGTCGCTGCGCTCGACTCCCTGGGCCTTCGCCGCCACAGTGGCGGGGGTCCTCATGGTCACCGTCGCTGCCGCCTATGGTGACTCCCAGAACTTCACACATTACGACGAGGGGCACCGGGAGTACTTCCGCATGTTCGGCGCGGTGGGCGACTCGTTCCCCACCGGCGCCGCCACTGTGCTGATTCTCGGGGTGGGCGCCATCGGCGCCATCACGGTCCTCGGTGAGTACACCACCGGCATGATCAGGACGACCTTCACGGCCGTCCCGGCTCGCCGTTCGGTGATGGCCGCGAAAACAGCGGTGGTCACCGTGACCACGACCGTCCTCGGTGTGGCCTTGGCATTGGTCTCGTTCGGTGCGGCCCAGGTGATTCTGGCCGGTCAGGGCGCCGCCGTCGGCCTCGGCCATCACGGTGTCGTGCGCCTGCTCGTCGCGTCCGCGCTACTCGCTCCGGTGTCCGCACTCGTGGGCATGGGACTGGGCGCAGTCATCCGGCACAGCGTACTCACCATCGTGGCCACGAGCGCGCTGCTCTTTGTCCTTCCCTCGCTGTTGAACAGTCAGAAGCACCTCACCGTGAGCCTCCTGCACATGACGGTCCTTCAGGCATGGCGGCGCATCGGCTACGAGCAGGCCACCACGACGATGTGGCCGTGGACGGTGACGGGCGCCTGCATCGTCCTCGCCGTCTGGGCACTGGTCGCCGTGGTCCTGGCCATCTTTACCTCGGACCACCGGGACCAGTGAGCGGTGCTCCGCCGGGCCTTTTCTCAGGCGCGGGCTGGTGGTGCAGTAACGGGAACCGCGCTCTGTGACGGGACCGGTACCGATCCGGCAGCCCGACGCCATTGCGCTGGACCACCTCGCCGAGGAGCACTACCGTCCCGCTCCCCCGCCCACCGCCGCACCCGGTCCAGCAGCCGGTGACCTACCCGGCCATGGCCCCCGGCTCACCCTCACCACCAGCCGACACCACGTGGCCATGCGCGCCCGGCGCGCTGCGCGTACAGCCCCTGCCCGGCGAGAGACACACCGCCAACCTCACTCACCTCGCTGCCGCCTACCGCCTACCGCCTACCGCCACACGATCACGAGCTGAGCCAACCCCGCAGCGGGCTCAGTGCGGGGCGGAGAGCCACTGGCTGAGCCAAGCGAACGCCGGCGGGTACTCCGCGGACCAGGTGTTGTAGTTGTGGCCGCCGTTCGGCAGGAACAGCGTGCGCACCGTGACCGGCGAGGACGCCGCGGCCGCCTGGAACTGCGTGATGTAGGAGGGCGGGCTCAGACGGTCCTCGCGTGAGGTGGAGAGGAAGAGACTGACGTGGGACTTCGTGCGCCGCACCAGGTAGGTCGGGCTGTTGAGCCGGCGCACGGTCGGGTCCGGGAGGACGGACTCGTCGCCGGTCAGCGGGTCGGGGTCGAGAGCGGCGCCCGCACCGAAGACCTTCGGGTACTGCAGGGGCAGTTTCGCGGCGCAGATGCCGCCGGTCGAGAAGCCCATCACACCCCAGCCACCGGCACCCCGCAGGGTGCGGAACTTGTGGCTGATCAGGTCCGGGACATCCACCGACATCCAGGTCGCCACCTTGCGGTTGGGCAGGTCGGTGCAGTCGGTGTCCACACTGCCCGGGTTGACCACGGGCATCACCAGGATGAAGGGGTGCACCTTGTTCTGCTTCAGCAGGTCCGAGAAGGCGCCCGGCATGCCGCCGTGCTCCAGCCAGGACTCCGGGGATCCGGGCACGCCGTGCAGCAGCATGATGACCGGGAACCGCTTGTTCCTGTAGGCCGGCTCGTCGTACTGCGGCGGCTCCCACACCAGCACCTGCCCGGACAGGGCGGACTTCTGGCCGTGGAAGTACGTGTCCAGGACACCGCCCTTGGTGCTGTGGTTGAACTTCGCGCGTTGCACCGGCGGCCCTGGCATCGCGACCGCGTTGGTGTTGTCCGTGTTGCCCATGAGGTCGTCCCAGGACGCATACAGCCCATAGCTGTTGTTGATCCAGGTGGCCACGACGCTGATCGCGGTGAGCTGGCACAAGCCGATCATCACGGCGTGCGCCAGCCAACGCACCGGCCTGGGCCCGCGGATCCTGGCCCACAGGGCGATCGTGCCGACCATCGCCACGACCGTCGCGACGATGAGGGCGACGAAGAACGGCGTTCCGGTGAGAGACACACGACCACCTTTCTGGACCACTGAACGAGAGTGAAGCGGGCGATACCGGCTGTAGCGTCCGCAATGACCACGCATGTCGGCTACTTGGCTAGAGGGGCCCCGGCGATCATCGGTTCCGTCCGACGGGACAGGACACGGCGAGTGATCGTCGGAGGGCGGTGTGCACGGGCGACGGCGGCCTGCGGGACCCGGGGTGCTCGCATCACGGCCAGAGCCGGGCATCCGGGCTTTCCGGCCGGGCCTGAAGACGTGACCGCGGGCCGTCGGCCGGTCAGGCGGCGCCGTCGGCAGGGCCTGTCTCCGGAAGGTCCCGGGCCGACGGGACGCGCTCGGCCGGCGCCGCTGAGCCCGGGGAGGTCCAGGGCCTCGTCGTAGAGTTCGTCCGCGTTCGGGAGTCTTCCCCCGTGCACTTCCTTATCGGTGCGTTTGTGCGGCGGCAGCGAGGCGGCGAGGGCGGCGGTGATGAAGACGAGCACCGTGGCGATGCCGGTGTCGTCGGCCAGGACGCCGAGGACGGCGGGAAGAAGCCTCCGAAGGTGGTGGTCCGGTCCTGACCGTGTTCGGCTTCTTCTTGCCGGAGACGAACGCCTTGCGGCCGGGGCGAGCCGCGCGAGGGCCGGCGGACCTGCACCTCGGTCCCTTCGATCCGCAGGTCCACGCCTTCCGCCTGGACGTAGGCGAATACGTCCTCCAGCGTGCGCAGCCGCAGCCCGAGACGATCAGGGACAGCGAAGCCGCGGGCCGCCAGCAGCGGGCGGACCTCTCGGACCGCTGCGGAGACGGTGGAGCGGTCCACGCCGTAGATCTGTGCCAGAGCGGCGTGCGGCAGCCCAAGCCGCAGGTGCACCAGCGTGACCAGGAGCCGGTCGATGAAGACCAGTCGTTGCTTGGGCCCGGCACCAACAGCCCGCCTGCGGTCCCCGCCCCGCCGCTCACGCAAGGCCGACTCGCGGGCGGCCTGCCACTTGGGGGCGAGTTCTTCGACCAACTCGCCCCCATGTGCGCGGGAGACCCCGCCGAGGGCAGGGTGGGGACAGGCCCCACGGGCCCAGGCTTGCGTCACGACTTACCCAACGCGTGCGGACCTTCGCCTGCAACGGCCAAGGCGCCTGCCATGATCGTCATTATGGGGATACATATCGCACCGGCCGGGGTGGCCGACTTCCACCAGGTCCTGACTGATCACCCCCGTTACTGGGGGGAACGCGACCTTCGGTCGCTGCACCTTCTGGCACTGGTGCAGGAATTCGGTTCTACCTGCTTGGTTGCCCGAGCCGAGGACGGAATCCGTGGGTACATCTTCGGGTTCGTCACCCCGGACGGCACCGGATACGTGCATCTGATCGCCACGCGGGACGACGCCCGCGGCACCGGCCTCGGGCGTCGTCTGTATGCGGCCTTCGCTGAAGCAGCGGAACGTCATGGTGCAAGGCAGTTGAAGGCGATCACGTCAATCGAGAACACCGGCTCGATCGCCTTCCATCGCAGCCTCGGCTTCGACGCGAAGATCGTCGACGACTACAACGGCCCCGGCAGGGCCATGGCCGTCTTCCACCGAGATCTGCCGCTCAACATCTCACGGCCCTGACCAACCGGCCGTCACTAGAGATCTTTGACCGTGCGGGTTACGTCGGGTCGTGACGGGCTTTCGTGGGCCGCGTTATGCCGGAGGGGTGAGGCATCCCGATAGGGGGCTGACCGCGGAGGAACGGGCTCGGCGTGAGCGGCTCGGCGTGAGCGGCTCGGCGTGAGCGGCTCCGCTTGGCCTGCGCCAAGCCGGCCACCGGCCCCGGCTGATCTACCGCATCCACCTCGACCGTGGTCCCGCCAAGGGCCGCCGTAAGGGCTTTACCGACACTGACTACACCCGCCTGCTGGATGCCGCGCACCAGCAGCTCGGCGGGCCCCATCGTTCTGGTGTGGGACGACTTGAACACGCATGTTGAACACGCATGCCAGTCGCACCATGCGTGAGCTGGTCGCCGCCCCGCTCATGGCTGACTGTCCACCAGCTGCCGCCCTGTGCACCGGGGACGGTGTGAGGGGCCGGTGCGAGGGGCCGGTGCGCTCCCCGCGACTCAGTGCTTGGCGGCACGAATCGCCGTAGAGCCCGGCGGCCATCAGGCGGCAGGCCTGCCAGCCCTGGCTGAAGTCCTCGGGGTCGCCACCGCAGGCCAGGACGTAGCCGTTGACGGCCACCCGGCTGGGCAGCTTCTGGCCCCTGGGCGTTCAGTGTGCACTACCAGCGGTTGCAGCCACCGACAGCAGCGCCACCCACGTTGCCCACGCCTACGCACGAGAATGCTGCTTTAACGGGCCCCGGGTCCGGGCCCCGGCGCCGGGGCGTGTGGTTCGGCGCCGAGGCCCATGTGAGCTACCTGCCGAACACGATGGTGTTGTTGCACCCCAGGGTTGAGCCGACGTTGGTGTTCTGCGTGCCGGGAGAGCCCTTGTCGTAGTTGCCTTCCCGGCCGTTCTCGAAACCGGACTCGCCCTGTACGTCAACGTTCTCTTCGGCCGTCGTGCATGACGTGTTCTGGCTGATGCGGACCGTCTGGCTCTCTCGACCGCCGTGCTCGCGCCCGTGACCGTGTCCGTGTTTGTGCCCGTCGCCGTGGGCGTAAGCGGTACCGGCGCCGAGGAAGCCGACAGCGCCGAGAAGGACGGTCACGACAACGGTCTTGCGAGGCTTGCGCATGTCTTCTCCGGGTGTTGGAACGGACTCGAGCGGAATCCGCCACGTCATAAGGTGACGAGAGGTTAATGGGTAAATGTCCTATACCTGCTCGTCGGCACGCCGGATCGTCTGATCAACGAGCACAGGCGTCGGTCCGGCGGCTGATCCAAGTTCCCTGTGCAGTCAAGGCATTGCAAGGCCGAGCTGCGGGCATAGGCGCTCCGCGCAGAACCACCCGTGTGGCCGCACCGCGTACACAAAGGCGGCATGGGCCATCCAGCCCTCAACTACGATGCGCGCTGTTCTGCCGGCGATTCCTGAAGTCATTCGGATAGCAGTTCTCAGTCAGAAACCCTCGGCATCCGTCTTGCCAACCCCGATGAATTTCGCTGCTTTCGTTGCCGATAACCTCAACTGGTCTACACGGCAGTGGCGTACCTCAGGGCAGGAGGTGCTCCGCGCGCCCGCGGGGGATGGTCCCGACGCGAAGAACGCCGGAAGCAACGTCCACGTCTGCAGCCCCGCGCCCGCGGGGAAGATCCGGATCCGGCCAGGCCTGGGGGCGATGCGTTGTCCTGGAGAACGGCCGCCACCCGAAGAAGACCTGAGCGCCGACGGCCGGATACTCGCTGTCGCGATCCTCGGTCGCACCGAAGGACCACCGCCACGCCCGCCGCCAGTTCACCTCGCTGCGATCCCCGGTCGCTCCAGAGGGCGACCGCCACAGCCCTGCGGTCCTACCCGCTGTGGAGTGCCGACCCGTTGCGATCCTCGGTGGCCCCCGAGAGCGACCGCCCTCCTCGACAGCGCCCGTGACCGCCGCCCCGAGAAGTTGGATGCCTTCAAGCCGTACCTGCAGCAGCAGTACGCCGCCGACACCACCAGCGGCCGCACGCTGTTCCAGCAGATCCGCGAACGCGGATTCCGCGGCGGCTACTCGACACTCACGCCCTACCTGCGAACCCTGAAAGCCGGCACGGCTCCGGCCGCACCAACGGAAATTCCGAGCCCGCGCCGGATCACTGCATGGATCATGCGCAACCGAGACCTCCTCAGCGCCCGGGAGATTGAGCACCTTGACCAGGCCCGCCTCGCCTGCCCGGACATCGCGCGGGCCTGCGACCTCGACCGAGCCTTCACCGACCTCGTCCGCAACCGTCGAGGCCAACTGCTGCCCGCCTGGATCCGCCAGGCCGAACAATCCGACGTTACCCCCGTCGCCAAGTTCGCCGCTTTCCTCCGCCAGGACTTCGACGCCGTCACCGCCGGGCTCACCCACGAATGGAGCTCCGGCAAGGTCGAAGGCCACGTCAATCGCGTGAAAACGATCAAGCGAGCCATGTACGGCCAGGCCTCGTTCCGGCTCCTGCGGATCCGAATCCTCACCCGCCCGTGATCTTCACGGCTTCTGGGCCGAGCTTCGTCGAGAGAGCGGCCCGGGCTAGAAGGGAGGCTGCCAGCCACGCCAATTCGACGTGTGCCCGGGCAGGGCAAGTGCTCTCAGTGGCTCGGGTAGGTCCACTGACGGCCAACCCACTCACACTCCGGGATCGCGCCTTCCCAGTCGTCGGTGCACCGGTCGGCCCAGGCCCGGGCCACCATGACCGGCCGGGTCACCGCGCGGTCGGCGACCTCCTGTACCCGCACCACCAGACCGAGCCCATTGACTCCAGGGTTCCCCCGTGGACCGCAGGACACGAGGAATCGCGGTCAGAAAATTTTCGAATCCCCAGGTCAGTGGCGCAAACAGGCAATCTTTCCGGCAGGGTTTCTTCTGCCGTGGCGAAGAGGACGGTTGAGGCCCGGTTTCGAAGGGACGTCCTTGCTCTACTCGCTCAGCCCCACGACGCCCCAGCCTCGTCGGGCGGCTTCGGTGAGGACGTGGCCCCACTCCGCCAGCAGGTCTGTGAACGCGCCGAAGTTGCCGACCCATCCTTCGGGATCGGCGGCATGTTCGGTGAAGGCTCTTTGCATCCTGTCAAGGCGAGGCCGTACCCGCTCCCAGGTCGCAGCCAGTTCCCTCACGGCGTCTGGCGGCTGTGCGAGCAGCAGCCCATAGACGCTGGGGTCGTCGCTGAAGCAGTCCGGATCCGTGTGCTGCGCCTCACCGTCCAGCCCGATCCAGATCAACCCGAGCAACAACGTGTCCAGCTCGGCCCGCACCAGGGGATCAACATGGTCGCGGACGGATTCCCACCGCTGCCCGGCCCAGAAGTGCGCCTTGAACGAGCCACAGGTGTGCCGGAACTCGTATACAGCGAAGAAGGCGCTGTTGGGTCCCCGTGGCCACTCCCAGTCGCCCTCGACCTCCGGCGCGTCGTGATCCCACAGCCCCGTCTCATCGGCATACCAGGCGTTCCGCAGCCGCGGCAGCCGCTCCCGGGGCGGAACCTCCCTCAGCCATGACCAGTCTGCGATCATCACCGTGATGTCCAGCCCCATGGGGGTCAGCGTACCGATTGTCCAAGCTCCAAGGTGGCGGGCACCGACGGCAGCGTCGGATACCAGGCAGAGCCGGGATTCACGGAACTGCGGCCAGAGCCTTGAGTCTCCCCACCCGGTGCTCGAGGGTGGGAGCACCTGCTCGCCGAAACGTCCTCTTCGCGATGCTCCGCGACGGAACCATCTACGAACCCCACCCTGCCAAATCGGGCTGACCTGCAGAAACAGCCCTAGAAGGCGGGACGTTGGCCGAGATGCACCACGACATCCGAACCGACGCGCCAGTCGGCAAGACGCCGCGGGCTCACACCATGAAGGTTGCCCCTGTCGGGATCGGCGCCGGCATTGACCAGCAACGACAGCACCGCACCATCACCTCGATACGTGAACACCGCCTGCCACAACGGCGTATTACCCTGCCCATCCGGGGCATCCACCCACGCACCCGCGGCCAGAAGAGAGCCCACAGTCGCGGCATCCTGCTCGTCCGCCGCGAAGTGCAGCGGCGTCCACTCCTGGCGGCTCTCACGTCCCGGCCCACGGCCCTCATCCAACATGCCACCCATCATCACGACAGCTTGACGAAGGGCATAGGGGCACCCCCGGCCCCCACGTCCAGGAACCGGCGATGTGAACACCGCCAGGTACGACCGTCGTCCAGCGCTACCGCGGCACCGTGGGCAAACGAGAGGGCACGGTCCTCCTCGTCTGCGCCGCTGACGGCGATCGGGGCATGGGCTACTTCGCTTCAGAGGTCACTCGTGGCCTGCCGTGGACTGGCAGTCGTTCCACAGGGCGGCCAGGTGGGCCGGGATCTGGGCGATGGCGGCACACCCCCGAGGGCCGGCGGGGAAGCTGTCGCTGGCCACGTAGCGCCAACCGGCGCCGGTGCGATCGACGAAGTACTTCATCGCGGCTCCGTCGTCCTGCAGGGCGACCTGCTCCGCCTCCGTGCTGCCGGCAGTGAGGTGGAAGCGGGTTCCCGCGTAGAGCACGCCGCCGCAACTGCCGTAATAAAACGTGCCCTTGACCGGAGCAATGTGGGTGAGGGGCGGTTGGGTCTGTCTGCGGTAGGCCGCCGTGACGCTCGCCTTCACAGTGGGCGACGCCGGCAGCGACCGGCAGCCGCCGGTCTTGGCCGAGGAGCCGGCAGCGGTGTGCCCGGTCGACGTGCCCACCGTCGTGGATGCTACGGCCGATGAGGAAGGCGTTTGCTTCGCGTTCGGAGAACTGCTGTTCGCTGTGGTGCTGTTCTGCGTGCAGCTTGTGAGCAGGACCACTGCGGCAGCGGCCATCCCCAGAGCGGCGCCGCGGTACAGGGAACGGTTCCGGCGTGTCATGTCGAATCAGCCTCTCTTGATACATCCGCATAGGCCCGAGATGGCGTGACTCCGACACGTTCTCCCGGCCTTGGGCATCAAGACGCTGCGCCATGCACCGCGGTTTCAGCGCGTCCGTGTCAGTTCACCGGGTGATCCGGTCACCGCCGGCGGGCCGCGATCGACCACAAGCGCCGAGACACGCCTGCTGGACCCACCAGACGCGGGCCTAGGACTGCGCGGTGACCCGATGCGCATCCACCCGAACGTTTCCCACTCCGTCCGCGCGGCCTGACACTCTGCACCCGACAAGTGGCGGTCCCGACACGAATGGGAACCGCCACTTCCACTGCCTCAAGGCCTCGCACAGCCTCCAGCGACCGCAGCCTCGGCTCCCGGACCCGAATGCCGCACCCCGAGAACAAGTGCCCTGCGCCAGTACCGCTGCTCCCCCAGGGCTGCCGCGACTCCTGCCACAGCGGCTCGAGCCCAGCCCCGACACCTACGACGCCGCCACCCCACCCGCTGCCGTACACCGGCCGGCCGGCCGCGTAGCGCGAACCCCGCCCGGCCACAAGGCCACGGCGGGGTCCTCACCAGGCGGCCGCGCATCGGCAAAGGGCCAAGCACCCACTCCTCACCCCTTCGAGATCACGAGAGATCCGGCATGCAGCATCGTTCCGCGGTCTTCGCCGGCCTGCTCGGACTGACCCGCCCGGCAGCGCGCGACCGGGGACTCCTGGGTTGACGCGGCGAAGGACCTGTCCGCCTTCCTATGACGGCTGACGAATACCCGGTGATCCGCTGAGACGCCGAAAGCCACGCCGAGACCGACGGCCGCCACGGCTCTCAGGCCAGAACAGCCGGCCGGAGCACCTCTTCGCACCACTGGCGGAAACCGGTGGGGGAGGGCTCGGCGGAGTGGTGCTCGGCGTCGTACGCGCCGGCGATCTGGGCCGCGGCCATGTCGACCAGGCCCTGTGCCCAGGCCTCGCTGGCCCCGCGGCCCACAGCCGTCTCCTTGTACGCGTCGAGAGGCACCTGTTGGTACCGGACCGGCCGCTCCAGCACCTCGGAGATGATCTGAGCCATGTCGTCGGGGGAGATGCGGTCGGGGCTGACCAGCGGAACGCCGTCCTGCCCGCTCCAGGAGTCGTCGAGCAGCAGCCGTGTGGCCGTCGCGGCGATGTCGCGGGTGGCGATCGTCGCGAGGACCCGGTCCGCCACGGACGGGAGGAAGAACGTGTCTTGGTTCCTGATCGCCTCGACCTGCCAGAGCAGGTTCTCCATGAAGGCCGCCGCCCCCAGCGCCCGGAAGCTCACCCCAGTGGACCTGATCAGATCGTCCTTGGCCAGGGACGCCGTCAGGTGCCCGGCGTTCTTCTCGATCCCGGTGCCCAGGGTCGATACGGCGACGACGCGCTTGACGCCGTGACGGGTGATCGCCTCGCACGCGGGACGGGTCCAGTCCAGGTAGTGGCCTTCGACGCTGTCCGCCCGGGAGTCCGGCGGGACGACCCAGAACACGCTGTCCGCGCCCGCGAACGCCTCCATGACGACATCGAGGTCGCCGTGCGAGCCGGGGACGACGTCGACCCGCTCGCGCACCCGGGCGGGAAGCCGGGAGAGGTCACGGGCTATCACGCGGACCGGCTGCTCGCTGTCGAGCAGGGCGTCGAGGACCTGTCGGCCGATCTGGCCGGTGGGAGTGGTGATGACAATCATGGAAGAAGCATCTGATCCGGCCCGGCAGGACGGAAGGATCGCAGGGATCCTGCTTGTTACCCTCACGGACATACCAATCGGAGGTGCCAGGCCGTGGAGTCCCGCCCGCTGCGCTATTTCGTCGCCGTCGCCGAGGAACTCAACTTCGCCCGCGCCGCAGAACGCCTCGGCATCTCCGCCCCTCCCCTGTCGCGCGCCATCCGCAACCTCGAAGCGGAGCTGGGCGTCACCCTCTTCGAACGCACCACGCACAGCGTCACACTGACCCCGTGCGGCACCGTACTGCTCGCGGAGGCGCGGACCGCGCTGGACGCCCTGCAGGCGGCCGGGCGCCGGGCACAACGCGCGGCCGAGCCGAAGCTGGTGCTCGCAGTGAAGGCCGACGGTGATGGAGGCCTGCTGGAGTCCATCCTCGCCCGGTACGCCACCGAACCCGCGGCCGAACCGGTCACGATCCGCCTCTCCGGCTGGCGCGACCAGCCCAGCCTGCTGCGTCGGGGCGAAGCCGACGCGGCCCTGATCTACGAACCGTTCGACCGCACCGGTCTCGACACGGAGCTGGTGACGGTCGAACGCCGCCTGGCCGCTCTCCCGGCCAACCACCCACTGGCCGCCAGGGACCGTATCGCCCTCGCCGACCTCGGTCTCCCACGCAGCGAGCACAACACTCAGGGATGCCTGTCCCGCCACCTCGACAGGATCGTCGACCGGTACGCGATCCAGGACCTCGCCCAACTGCTCAAGCTCGTCGAACTCGGAGACGTCGTCACCCTGCTCCCGGAATCCGTGTGCGCCCGATACCCGCGCCCGGGCATCGCGTACCGCGAGGTCCCGGACGCACCCCCGGCCACCTTGTCGATCGCCTGGCCTCAACAGTCCCGTTCCAGGGCGACGGCGGCGCTGGTCCGCATAGCGACGTCGGTGGGCGGAGCGCACGGATAGTGGTGCGCGCCACCGAGGGCTGGTGTCGTTGCCGGGAGGAGTGCGCTGGGCGGTCGCACCCTCGGCCACTGCCTGGATCAGGCTCCGCGAACTGACGACGCTCGTCGTGTTGCGTCAACCGTCTGAACCAGGCCCGCTGGGCCATGCGTTGGAAGACCGCGCCGAGCGCCGGGTAGGGCGTGGAGCGCGCGGGCCCCACGGGTTTCGGGCTGCACGTGCGCGGCTGACCGCACCCGGTGCCCGGCCGTCGTCACGGCCGCCGCGCTGACTCCTCGTCAATCCGGCGCCGCACGCGTCACCTCGCGCCTTCCTCGTCGCACCCGCGCACCCGCGCACCCGCGTTCAGGACAACCCGGGGCCGCACCGCACCAGCCATGTCGTTCTCACCATGAACATGCCATATTGGATGCGTCCATCCCCCACGAAAGGTCACCTCCATGGCATACAAACGCCTGGCGGGCCTGACCGCCGGTGCCGTCATCGTCGCCACAGCCCTGCTGCCGCAGGTGGCACTGGCCGGCACCGGCGCGGACGCCACAGCGGGCCACGCCACCACCACCGGCCGCCCCCACGGCGGGCACCGTACGGTCGTCATCTACCGTGTGCCCACGCGCCATCCGCTCGCCGATGCCGAGCGCCTCGCCGACTCCGGATACGATCTGCTGGAGAAGCGGGACGGCAACAGCCTGTTCGTCTCCGGCGACACGTCGACCGCGGCCGGACTGCGCCGGCTCGGCTTCACCCCCGCCATCGCCTCCACGCTCACCGAGGCGATCCCCTCCCCCACCGCGGTGACGCGCGCCGCCGCGGGTGACACGTTCGACGGCGGCTACCACACGGTCACCGCGCAGTACTCCCACCTGGACGACACCGCCTCCCAACACCCCGATCTCGCCAAGGTGGTGACCTATGGTCGGTCGTGGCTGAAGCAGCGGGGGCGAGGCGGCCGCGATCTCAAGGCGATATGCATCACCAAGATCCAGACGGGCGACTGCGCCCTCAGCCCGAACTCGGCCAAGCCGCGGTTCTTCCTGATGAGCCAGATCCACGCCCGTGAACTGACGACCGGTGAGATGTCGTGGCGCTGGATCGACGCGCTGACCAGCAACTACGGCAAGGACTCGGCGATCACCAAGCTGATGGACACCACCGAGATGTGGGTGGTGCCCGATGCCAACCCCGACGGCGTCGACATGGTCGCGGCGGGCGGTGACAACCCCGTCCTGCAGCGCAAGAACGCCGACGACTCGCACGGCTCCCGGTGCGGGGTGAGCGCCTACAGCCAGATCGGGGTCGACCTCAACCGCAACACCGGCTCCCACTGGGACGCTTCCGGCACCTCCAGCGCAGCGTGCGACCAGACCTACGGCGGCCCGGCCGCCGACTCCGAGGTGGAGAACACCGCTCTGGAGAGCCTCTTCCGCGAGCTGTTCCCGGCGGTGCGCACCGGCACCGGCGACGCCGACCCGGCCCCGTCGAACGCCAAGGGCATGATGATCACGATGCACAGTGACGCCAGCATGGTGCTCTTCCCCTGGGAGTACGACTCCACCGTGCACACCGGCAACGACACCGCCCTGCGCGCGCTGGCCGCCCACATGGCCTCGCTCACCGGCTACCAGTACGGCCAGGCGGGCGAGATCCTCTACAACGCCTCCGGCGGCACCGACGACTGGACGTACGACAAGCTCGGCCTGGCCAGCTTCACCATCGAGATCGGCGACAGCGACGGCGTCGGCTGCGACGGCTTCACTCCGCCGTTCTCCTGCCAGGACAGCTACTTCTGGCCGAAGATCGAACCGGCCCTCCTCTACGCCGCCCAGCACGCAGCGGCCCCCTACACCACCACGTCCGACGCGCGCCGCTGACCTCCAGGGTGGGTCCCTCCCACGGTCTCGGCGTGAGGGACCCACCGCCCCTTACGCGGTCGGCGCAGTCCAGCGCTGGCCGACACTCCCCGTGCACGTCCCAAGTGTCAACTGGGTCTTGCTCGTTGCCCCGTTGCTGGAGTCGGTGAGGCAGAGACCCGAGACCGGATTGACGAGTTCACCCGAGCTGTCGGGCCGCCATTGCTGGGCCTGGGTGCCGTTGCAGGTGTGCAGCTGGATCTTTGCCCCGGAGGTGGTGGCGCCGGCGGTGACGTCCATGCAGTCGTTCAGTACCTGGAGGGTGCCGTCAGGGACGACCTTCCAGGTCTGCGCAGCGCTGCCGTTGCAACCGTAGATCTGCACAGGCGTGCCGTTCGCCGTACCGGAGCCTGCGTCGTCGACGCACTTGCCGGTGAGGGTCTCGGTGAGCGGACCGCTGGGCTGGGCCACTCCCGTGCCCGGGGTGCCGTCGTAGGACGGCGGTGCGGCCGAGGCATCCGCCGCCCACCAGGTGTCGGCGGTCGAGGAGAGGGTGAAGTCCAGCTCGGTGGACGTGCCGAGGAAGGACGCCGGCACGTAGGCCTTGTTCCAGGTGCCGCCGTTGAGGGTCAGTGCCTGCACGTACGGAGAACCGTCCGCCGCAGAAGGGGCGTTGACGGTCAGCGTGTGCCCGCCTGCGCTGACGACGGCGGAGGTGAACAGGGGGCTGCCTATGGCCAGGTCGGCGGTGCCCGGCGTCTCCGGGTACAGGCCGAGCGCGGACCAGACGTACCAGGCGCTCATCTCGCCGAGGTCGTCGTTGCCGGGCTCCCCGCCGGCGGCGTCGGTCCATAGCTGGTCCTGCACGGCACGCACCGTGGACTGCGTCTTGTACGGCTCGCCGACCCAGTCGTACTCCCACGGCAGCCCGATGCTGGGCTCGTTGCCCATGTTGGACTGGGTGCCGATGACACTGCCCAGACCCTGGTAGCCGCTGAGCACGCCGTCCAGGTACGACGCCAGGGACGAAGTGCCACCCTCCAGGGACGCCAGCTTGGCGAGGTTGAACGGGATCATCGGCGTGTAGGTGAAGGCGTCGCCCTCGGCGAAGTCGTTGGCTGCCGTGCCGGTGATCAACTTGGCGTTGAAGCCGTCCATCCAGCGGCCGTTGGAGTGCCGGGGCTGGAGGTAGCCGGAGGACGTGTTGAAGACGTTCTCCCAGTCCTGCGCCCGGTCCTGGAACTTCTTCCGGTTCGCGCTGTCGCCGAGTGCGCCCGCGAACCGTGACAGGGCGAAGTCGTCGGTGTCGTACTCCAGTTGGGTGGAGGTGGTGGCGTACTCGTGGCAACAGCCGTACAGCGAGTTGGTGGGCAGATAGCCGAAGGAGTCCAGGTACGTCACGCCGGGGGTGACGTCGGTGTCGGTGGTCTGCTCCTCGATCATGGCGGCGAGAGCCGTGGAGGTGTCGAAGTCGCGTGCGCCGAAGGCGTAGTAGTCGGCCAGCACGGGCACGGCCGGGTCGCCGACCATGATGTGGGTCTCGCCGGTGGCCATGCCCCACTTGGTGAGGGTGCCGCCCTGCCTGTAGTCGTTGACGATCGACTGCGCCATGTCGGAGGCCGCCGACGGGTCGAGCAGCGCCGTGAGCTGTGCCTGGGAGCGGTAGGTGTCCCAGTTGGAGAAGTCGGTGTACTGGGCGCTGTGGCCGCTGGTCACGGTGTGCAGGGCGCCGTCGTAGCCACGGTAGGAGCCGTCGGCGTCGCTCACCACGCTGGGGAAGAGGGAGGCGTGGTAGAGGGCGGTGTAGAAGATGCGCTGCTGGTCGCCGGTGCCGCCGCTGACCGTGATCTTCGACAGTGCGTCGCGCCACGCCGTCGTCGCCGCGGAGTTCACGTCGGTGAAGCTCTTGCCGGTGACCTCCGCGTCCCGGTTGGCGGCGGCCTCGGCCGTCGACGTGTAGGAGATGCCCACCCGGGCCTCGACCGTCCGACTGCTGGTGGTGTCGAAGGTGAGGTACTCGCCGCCGCTGTAGCCGCCGGCGGTGAAGGGGTGGTCGAAGGTGATGGCGAAGTAGACGGTGATGGGGTTGGTCGCCTCGCAGAAGCCGGTGCTGGTCACCGAGCCCGTCACCGTGTCGCCGCCGGTCACGTTCAGCGTCGAGGAGGCGTACGGGGTTTGCGTGCCGTTCAGTTTCAGCAGCAGGTCGGCCTGGGTGGAGGCGGGGAACGTGAACTGGCCGATTCCGGCGTGCGTGGTCGTGGTGAGCGACACGTGTGTGCCGTTGCCGAGGGCGACGGAGTAGGAGCCCGCCGTCGCCGTTTCGTCGCTGTGGGAGAACGACTCCGTCGTGGCGCCGGGGTCGGAGCCGATCGAGCCGACCACCGGCAGGATGGGCAGGTCCCCGGCAGCGTCGCAGCCGACGCCGGAGACGTGGGTGAGGCTGAAGCCGGAGACGGCCGAGTCCCCGTAGTTGTACCCGCCGCCCTTGGGGCGCGAGGTGGTGTCCGGGGACCACTGGAGCATGCCGTGCGGGACGTCGGCTCCGGGGAAGGTGTTCCCGGCGCTGAAGTCGTTGTTCGCGCCGGTGCCGATGTAGGGGTTGACCAACGGCACGGGGTCGGTCACGGCTGTGGCCCGTGCCGCCGGGGCGAGTTGGCCCGGCAGGGCGAAGGCGAGCGCCATCGCCCCGGCCGCCAGCACCCGCGTCAGGGTGCGCGAGCGCAGGGTGTCAGCCACGGCCGAGTACCTCGCCGAGCACGTCGTTCGACGGGATGGTGATCCAGTGGGTGGAGATGTACGCGGCCCCGTCGGCGGCGAGTTCGCCGAGGCGTGCCCGGGCATCGGCCAGGGAGGGGTCGGAGGAGCTGAGGGTGGGCGACACGTCGTAGCCGTGGGTGACGACCGTCAGGTGGTGACTGGTGGCGTACCGCTGCGTGTCGCCGTCGCCCGCCCAGGCGTCGGGTTCGACAACACCCTCGGCATGAACCCGGCCTCGTTCGACGCCTACCTCAAGGCCCACCTCAGCAGCGTCCTCCACACCCCCGCCGACCTGCTGAGCAGGAGCGACGGCACCCGCTACCCGGACCTCGGCACCGCTGGCCGCGCGAACAACCGGGCCGGATGCACTGCCCTGAGCGGAATGGCGATCGTGGAGATCATCCCCAGCACCTTCGAGCAAGCCGTCGCCCCCGCCTCCACCTGGGTGGACGTCGTCTACGCCCAGCACCTCAAGGACCTCGCCGCCGGGACCATCGACTGGACGGTCTTCTCCGGTGTCCTCGGCGCGCAGGCAGTCGCCCCGCGCACCCGGTAGGGCGACACCACCCTGCACCCCTGGATCGTCGTGTTCGACGCGGACGGTCCAGGTGTCCAGTTCCACCAGGGAGGTGCCGGTGTCCAAGGCATCGGCGAGGTAGATGTACGCCGACTTGTCGTTGTAGGTGTTGTGGATGCCGGTGCCCGAAGCCTCGGCCGGTGTCGCCCCGGAAAGGTCTTCGGAGTGGGCGGCCGGCATCGTTGTCTCGGGGAGCGGCAGAGCCTCGACGGTCGGCCGCACGGCTCGCGGTCTTCGACTGATCATGTACATGTCAATCCCTTTCGCAGTGCCCGGCGGTCACGCAGAGCCTAGAGGTGGCGCACGTCCGTTCGCTACGCTTCGGTAACCGCTTTCCCAACATCGGGGAACCGTTGCGGATATGACGCGACAGCGCTACTCCGACAGCGGCCAGGGGGCGGACAGCAGATCGGCGATGCTGCGCCGGTCGCGGCGCGCCGGCGGCCCTTCGGCCGCCCTGCCCAGCGCGATCATGGAGATGATCGCCCACCCGGGGCTCGGCTCCAGCTCTTTGGTGAGACCCTCCAGGTCGAAGGCGCGGAACTGATGAGCGGCCAGTCCCATCGCCTGGGCCTGGATGGCCATGTGGGCGATGGCCTGGCCGAGGTCGTAGTCCGCGAACTCGGAGTAGAGCAGTTGCGTCTCGTCGACGTGGCGGCGCGTCAGCGCGACGACGAGCAGGCCCGCGTCCGCCGCCCACCGGGCCGAGCTGGGGGCGAGGTGGCGCACCACCCGCTCGTGCTCCGGCTCACCGGGCCGGCTCAGGAAGAAGCCCCAGGGCTGGGAGTTGCCGGCGGACGGCGCCCACCGCGCGGCTTCCAGCAGCAGACTGACCGCGTGGTCGTCCACGGCGGCCGACGGGTCGAACCGAGAGGGGCTGAACCGTCCGGCCAGCAGGGGGTGGATGTCGCCGGGTGGTTCCTGATCACGTCGCATGTCCGGAGGCAACCGGCCGCCGCGCGGCCGTATTCCAGCCGCCGCCGTCACCGGGCCCTCTCACGGGACGTCGGCGACGTCCCTGCGCGCCCAAGCCGTCACCTCCGTAGTCAGACCGCCCCGCTCGCGCTGCTCGGCGTCGTACGCACCGGCGCCGCTCACCCGCCCATCGACGGCCACGCCCCTGACCGCGTCACGGCCATCCTGATCGACTCCGCCTCCTGCCGGGATGGTTCCCGGTGACCGTCACTGTTGGGGCGGGTGCACAGGTGCCCTGTGGGACTCCGGGAATGCCGCTGAGCGACCACGCGGCGCGCAGACGTCGTCCGAGTTATCGGGTGGACCCTGTCAGCCCCTGAACTGCGCCGATCACACTGTCCACCACCTCGGTCACCGGCTTGGATGCATCGATGATCGTCGCGCCACGGCTTTCGTAGATGGCACGCATCCGAGGATTCCACTTCAGGGCCGCTGCGAGCTCTTCGGGATGTTGACCGAATGTGTTCGTGGTGCGGGTCGCGAGCCGGTGGCGGAGGGTGTCCTCGTCGATCACCAGGCACACGACGAGGTCGAAAAGATCGCGTACGTCAGCCTCGTTCTCCGCCGACCCACACAAGAACGCGATTCGGAAACGAGACTCCTCGACGAGGGTCTCAACGCGCTCACGGACGATCGCCCACCCGTAGCGGTCGAGCCAGCCCCCGGGAACCGGATACGGAGGGTCCACCACAACCTCGCCCCCAGCCCGGTCGATCCAGCCACTGAAGCCGTCCTCGTCGGCGTCGAGCGCAACGTAGCCACGCGCTCGCAACACCCCACAGACCGTGGACTTACCAGTCCCTGAATTGCCCGTCACCCACACCAATGCCACGCCGCCAGCGTAGACATGACCACCTGGGATGGTGCTGCGACCGCGCAGGTTCGCTGGGTTGCGGCCAGGCTGCGGGTTTGAGAGGGCGGCCGGCGCCAGCGGCTTTTCTCGCTGCGGATAGGGGCGCGTTCCTTGCGTTCGGCGGCCCCGACGTCGGTGACGGGCGTTGGCGTTGCGCCGGCGGAGGCAGGCGGGCGAGCGGACCGCGTAAGGTTTCGCGGCCTATGCAGATGACCAGGCCGTGGACTCGCCGACGCCGACCGGCTTCTTGCCGACCCCCGGCTCCCGGAGACTGGTCGCTGGCGGTATGCCGCGCGCCGAGCGCGCCGCCGCCTGGGTCGGGCCGGTCCGCTGCACTGCCCAACTGCGCCTGCAGGCGCCCAGGGTCGACGACCACAGGCCATCGGCTGAGGAGCACCTTTGGGTTTTCGATGACTCGATCGTGCCGCAGCTCGGGCGGATCACGCCGCAGGAGAAGCCCGTCGCGGTGTACGTGATGGCCCAGCGCCGGCGCCGTAAAGACCGAGGCCGCCCGATTGGCCCGCCGCGGCTTGCGGGCCGACCGACCCACATAACCAGTGACGACTTCAAGTTCTCTCTCCCCGAGTCAGGTTCTTCACGGGCCTGCAATAGGGGGGCCGGCCTCCGGGCGAGGGGACCGTCACCATGGAGCTGCTCGGAGAGCGCCTTCATGGTGACGCAGCCGGTCGCCATGGCCACACCGGGCAGGTGGGCCAGGCGGTGGCGTTCGCGGGCGATCAGCCGTCGGTTCCGTCCGGCGCCGGCCCGCGGCGGTCGGCCGGCGCCGGAGTGGGGCGCGGGTCGGCGCCGATGTGGGTCGGGGCATGGACCTGATGTCCGAAGAGGGCCTGGTAGGGAAGCGTCTCCGCCGGGTGGTCACGGATCAGGCAGCGGGTACGTGGGCTGGTGAGCGTGAGCAGCGGTGAGGCCTTCAGGTGCGGTACGGCGGCCGGGCCGGGCCGATCGGCGCGCGCGATCTCGGCCGCGCTGAAGCGCGCCAGCTGCCCTCGAGTGCGGATCGTGACGGTGACCGGCGCGGCCGTGGGACCGGCGGCCAGCCAGCGCCGTACGGGGTCCCATGGGGGGACGAGGCGCGCCAGGGCGAGCGACGGCCGGGAGCGGTTCTCGACGGCGTTCGCGTGCCAGTGCTGGAAGGCGCCCGTACGCAGGTCCACGGCGAGGTGGACGGGGATGCCCTCGTCGTAGAAGCGGGAGCCGTACTCCGCCACCGCGATGTCACGGCCCCGCACGGAGACCACGTGGAAGGAGCCGTCGTCGGGGGCGTGTGCCCGGTGCTCCCGCTCCAGGCCGAGCAGGAAGCGGCGGCCGAGGCGCGGGAGGGGTACGGCCAGTCTCTCCGCCTCCTCGGCGGTCTCGTGGAACACCTCGAGCCCCGTTTCGCCCCCGCCCGGCCGGACGGTCCTGTCGGGGGCGGGGGCCCTCAGGGCACGGATCGCCTCCCCCTCGCTCACATACACGAAACCGTCGCGGACACCGATGAGGTACCGCGCCTTCGGACGGGCGGCGTCGGGTGTGCAGTGCCAAAGCTCGGCTCCGTCACTCGCCGCGAACGCCCGCAGATTCGTGTTCCGGGGGCCCAGCAGGTAAAGCACACCGCGGTCGGCCCGCAGGTCGTGTTCCCCGTCGTCGATGTCCCGTCGCCACAGCAGCACGCCGGTGGCGGTCCGGAACGCGGTGAGGCGACCACCCGCCTCGACACACAGCACGCCGTCCGACACCACCGCACTGCGAACGACGAGGGAGAAGGCCACGCCCGGCCGCGCCCGCACGCCACGGCGTCGCCATCGCGGGAAGCCGGTGGCGATGTCGTAGGCCCTGATGCCGTACTCTCCGACCCCGATCACCAGGCCCGCTTCCCGGTCAACGCAGATGTGGACCCGCGTGGAACCCCGCCATTTGCGCGAGCGCCAGCGCACGGAGGCATCGACCACGTCGCGGGCGACGATCCGGCGCCATGAGAGGGAGAACTCCCGGACCGGGCGGGTCCACGAGTCGTCGTAGTACGACACACCGGATCGTCGGTCGCGGACACGGCCGTCGGCGTCGAGTACGGCGATCTCGTTCGACGCCTCCCGCTCCGGCCCGTCGATGCCGACGAGGGTACGAGTCCACTCGCGTGTCACGGTGAACAGGTCCCTGCCACGGGCCGCCGTACCGACGTGGAACACCGCCGACTTCCTGGCGTCCTCAGCCGGACGCCCGGGTCCGATGACGCTTCGTCGGCGCCACAGCTGGGCACCGTCGCCCAGCCGGAAGCCGTACAGATCCCGCTCACGGTCCAGGACCGCGATGACCTCCCTGGTGCCTCCGGGCCCGGCCACCATCCCCGGAACCTCGCGGGCCCACAGGGTGCGGCCGACCACGGGGTCCAGGGCGAGGACACCGGAGTCCGCCGCGCCGTCCGAGCCGTAGCCGACGACCAGGACCCCGCCGCGGAACCGCGCCGACAGGACGCGGTGCCGATGCGGGTCCGGGATCCAGGTCCACGCGATGTACGGCTCGGTCATCGGCGATCCCTCCCCCGGCTGCGCCACGTCGCCCTCCCCTGCCCGGAGCTCAGTATGAGGTGCCCAAACGTTTGGCGCAATCGTTTGGGCATCGCGGCACGACGAGGCCTGCGCCGTGTCCCGGAAGGCCTGCGAACGCCCCGCTAGGCCAGCGGAGGCCCGACCGCAGCCCCGCTGGAGGTTCGCGCCATCAGCTTGGGCGCCAGGACCTCGGACGCAGGGGCCTCGCCGGCGATCCGGCGCAGCAGCAGGCGCACCGCGCGCCTGCCCTGCTCGGTCATGGGAGACCGCACGCTCGTGAGGGCAACGGGCAGCTCGGCCGCGAGCGGGGTGTCGTTGAAACCGGCCAGCGCCAGGTCGGTGCCGAGGATCAGGCCCAGGTCGCGGGCGGCGCCGGCGACGCCGATCGCGGCGAAGTCGTTGACCGCGAACAGGGCGCTGGGCCGGTCGGGACGGTCCAGGAGCTCCAGGGCGGCGCGGCGGCCTCCGGCGATGTCGAAGGAGGAGTTGCGGATGCGCTCGGCGGGAATCGGCAGTCCGGCCTCCCGGTAGCGCTCGGCGAACCCGGCGGTTCGGTCGGCGCCGGTGCTGGCGAACGGCTCGCCCGCCACCACGGCCACATGCCGGTGCCCCAGCGCCAGGAAGTGCTCCGCGACCAGGCGCCCGCCGAGCCTGTCATCGCACGTCACCGACACGCCGCCGATGTCCGAGCGGCGGTTCACGAGGACGAACGGCACCTCACGCAACTCGGGCCGGGTCAGGACCGCGCCGTCGAGATGGGCGTCGCCGATGATCAGCCCGTCCACGCGGCGGGCGAGCACCATGCCGATCCGCTCACGCTGGAGCGCGGGGGCGTCGTGGGTGTTGGTGACGAAGGTCGACAGGCCCCGCGCGGTCGCCTCCGCCTCGATGCCCTCGTAGATGGTGGCCACCACTATCTCCGACAGCTGCGGAAAGAGAACCCCGACCAGGTTGCTGCGCCGGGTGCGCAGGCTCGCGGCGTGCGGATTGGGCCGGTAGCCCAGCTCTTCGGCGAGGCGGCGGATGCGCTGCGCCGTCTCCTGCGACGCCGCCCGCTCCTGCTCGCCCCGCGATCCGTTCAGCACGCGCGAGACGGTCGAGACATTCAGCCCCAGCCGCTCCGCGATTCCCCGCAACGTGACCGGCCCGCCCTCACTCGCCATACCCATCCCCTGCCTCGCCCGACGGACCTATTCTCACCCTCGGCCACACCCGGCGAGAAAGCGAAAGAACCGGCAGGTCAGCGGCCATGTGCCAGCCGTCCCCCAGAATCGCCGCGCACTCCACGTGATGCGTCGCGAACAGCGGGCTATCGCAAGGGGACTGGACGGGCATCGATGTCTCTGCGGTCATGCTTACCTATGCGCCCCGCCAGGCGCCCCAGGCACGCTTCGCCCTGGCCGACCCGCTCACCGACGTCGTCGCCCTCGGCATATACGACGCTGTCACATGCTTGTTCTGCCTCATCACCTGCCCGGATCCCTCTTCGGCGAGGGATCGCAACGCCTCGCAGCCCTCATCGTGTCCGGCGGAACCGTGCTGGTCGCGGTGCCGGAGTCCCAGAGCACCGAGGAATTGCGATTCCTCGACCTGGCCCACCGTCCCCTGCGCGGCTGTGTGCTGCGCCGAATCGACTGGCACGGACGAGCGGACCATCGACTCCGCCGACGACTGGTACGACGTACGACGTACCAGCCGCCGTGTTCCGGCTGGACCCGACTGATAGCAATGGCCTCGTACGGGGCCACCGCGCCAGCCGAACGGCATCTCCGGTGGGAAGTCGTCATCGTCGTCGAACCGTGAGGTAGCCGTGTGCGTCGGCGTCGACGGCGAACATCACTTCACGCAGCAGCATGCGGACTCTCCTTCATCAGAGAGGTAGCGCGCGCTACCCGAACACTGTGGGATGCGGGGCACACTGCTGGCGCGATGGGCTACAGCCGGAGGAGAGTCCTGGTGAGGTCGGAGCAAGGCTGCTGGTCGCGGGGGTTCGGCCGGCTACCGCCTCCGCGGCGGGCTCCGGCGGCCAGGCACAGCGGCCGGCGCGAGTACCTCAGAGGGCGTGGGGGCCATGCAGCCCGCTCTCGCCTCCTTCGTTGAGCCGTTCAACGAGGAGCATCGCCGCATCGTCCGCCAGGTAGCCGTGGGTGTGCCGGATCAGTTCCTGGTGCAACTGCTCCAGGAACTCGGACGGGGTACAGGGGTGCACCGATTCCGCGGTCTTGGGCAGGGGAAAGAAATCACCGTCGGGGCTGCGGGCTTCGATCACGCCGTCGGTGTGCAGCAGGAGACGGTCACCGGGTATGAATGGGTAGCTCTCCGCTTGGGCAGGCGGAACGGCGATGAAATCTTCCAGGCCCAGGGGCGGCAGCGGGGAGGCAGGGAGGAGGGCCTTTACCTTTCCCCGGCGGAGCACCAGCGGGGGCGGGTGGCCCCGATTGACCACCTCGACCACGAAGGCGTCTGATACCTGAGCCACGAGTGCGGTGACGAAATCCTCGGTCAGATTGTCTTCCTCCGCCTGATCAACCGCGCTGAGCGCCACCCGCTCGCGTTCCAGCGCTGCCGCGCAGTGATTCACCACCTCCGCCAGATCCTCGTCGTAATGCGCAGCCTCCCGGAACGCACCCAGCACAGCCGCGGCCAGGCGCACGGCGGGCAGCCCCTTGCCGCGGACGTCTCCCACGATCATCCGGACCCCGTACCGGGTGTGTACTGCCTCGTACAGATCGCCGCCGATCTGCGCGCCCGTCTCTGCCGCGAGGTACTTGCTGGCCATCTGGACGGGACCGAGTCGGGGTGGCACAGGCCGCAGCAGAACCCGTTGCGCCGCAGCGGCGACCCGGCGGACCTGGTTGAGCTCGCTCTGCCTGCGCGTGTGCATTGCCTTACTCATGGTGACGCTTGCTGCCGTCACGACGAGGAGGGAGACGAGGTTGCTGTAGACCTGGCCTCCCCAGCTGTGGTGCAGGGTGGCCGTCATGACGGTGACGGTGAAGGCTCCGGCCGCTGCTGAAAGGGTGCCTTTGGGGCCCATCGTCAGCGCGGCCAATGCCGGCATGGCGGCGAGGAGAGGACCGGTGATCACCGCGTGTGCAGGGGAAAGCTCGATCCCCAGCGCGAGCAGTATGATCACGAATGGCACACACTGCGCGACTCTGCAGAGGATCGGGCTATGACCGCCCGCCGCCGATGGACTGGACGGGCGGATGAGCGACCGCATGACTACAGCCTGCCTCCCCGATGTTGGGTGTTCCACCCGGCGCTGTTGTAAACGCTCGGGAACGCCGTGCGGCCGCTGGCCGGCCAAGTGGTCGGCTCGAGTCCATTTCCCGGGCGGGCGATCCGCGGTGTGATGCCGCGGCCGTCCGGATACCCGTCGTACGGAGCCAGGTGCTGGTGCACCTCACGAGTGAGAGCGTCCGCCAGTCGGGCGTGAGCTGGGGTTATGGGATGCGGGAGCCGGCGGGTCGGGTGTCCCAGCGGCGGGTGTACCAGGCCCGCCGGATGAGGCTACGCACGGTGATGATTGCTGTGGCGAGGGCGAGGTAGAACTCGGCGCGGATCCGGCTGCGTTCGGTGTTGCGCCGGAGTCTGCCGAAGCTGTTCAACCACGAGTTCGTGTGCTCCACAACCCAGCGGCCGTCGGCCCGGATCGGGGTCCTGGTGCCACGCTCGGTGATCTCGGCAGTGATGCCGCGCTCGGCCGGCTCCGTGTAGACGGGCTGGCAGTCATAGCCGGCGTCCAGGCGTGGCCGGGGTCCGACCGGCGGGTGTTGATGCGATGCGAGCGGGTGAGGGAGAAGCCGGAGACGTGGGCGCCGTGGCACCTGAATTCAGCGAGGCTCCGAGGCCGTAGCCCCGGCGACCAGCGCGAGGCCGACGCCGGCGAGAACGGCCTTGGAGGCCGGTTTGCGGCGACCGCTGGGGCGGGAGTGCGTGCTGCGCGGGATTCACCGGCGTGCAGTGCCGGAGACGATGGAGTTGCCAGGGCGGGCATGAGGGTGGTGCCGTCGTGCTCGGCCGGTCGAGGTGTGACGTGCTGCGCGGACACCCAAGCGGCTGCCTGCTCGGCAGTGGGCCGGTGGGCCGGGTCCTTCACGAGCATGCGCAGCACGTAGTCGGAGAGCGGCTACGGTACGCCGGGGCGCAGGCGGTCGGCCGGTGCCCGGTGTGGCACTGACGTACTGCTGGACCACGGCCGGTGACATGGCCCTGCTGAACGGAGGCCGCCCGGTGAGCAGTTCGTACAGGACGCACCCGAGGGAGTAGACGTCGGACGCGGGCTGCGCGGGACGGCCCAGCGCGCGTTCCGGAGCCAGGTGGTCGGCAGTGCCGATGATCTTGCCTTTGGCGGTCAGGGCGCCAGCGACCTCCTCGGGGAAGCGTGCGATGCCGAAGTCGGTGATCTTCACCGCGCGGTCGGCGGCCAGCATCACGTTGGTGGGTTCGCCGTCCCGCTGGGCCACTTCCTCCTGGTGTGCCGCGCAGAGGCCGGCGGCCGCCCGGGCCGTGATGGCGGCCGCCTCGGCCGGGGGCAGGGCGCCGCGCAGGGAGCGTTCCTGGGCCAGGTTCCAGCCGTCGACGAGTTCCATGACCAGGTGGGGCTGGTCATGGTGCGCGCCGAAGTCGTACATGCTGACGACGTCAACTCCTACAACTTGTAGCGGTCCGCCAGCAGACCCTGCACGGAAGCCTTCGTGGGGGAATGCGCATGGGGCAGGCAGACGACGGGGGATTCACCTGCCTGCCCCTCATTGCGCGACCACCCGCTCGGAATAGGGGGCGAGCGGATGTCACGAGGCCCCTGGGTCCCTGGGCCCACTCCTACAGCGCGCCGGAGTGCCGGGCCGTCACATCCCTGTGGCGCCCAACGCCACACGACTCTGCGAGCTGGGAGAGCCGGGACAGGCCGGGCACGAGGAGGGCATGAGGCAGTAGCGCGGGCGAGTGCCGGATTACCGATGAGGCCGTCGCCTTCGGCAGGATGGGCGCATGACCGAGATCCGCACACCCCGCCTCCTCCTCCGTAGCTGGCACGACGACGACCTCGCACCGATGGCGGACATCAACGCGGACCCCCGGGTCATGCGCTGGATCGACGACGGCTCGGTACGCGACCTGGACCACACGGCCGAGGACATCGAGCGGTGGGAGGAGGAGTGGGACGAGGAGGGCTTCGGACTCTTCGCCGTCGAGTTGCTGGCCTCGGGCGAACTGATCGGCTTCACGGGACTGTCCGTGCCCGAGTTCATGCCGGAGGTGATGCCGGCCGTGGCGATCAGCTGGCGGATCGGCTCACAGTTCTGGGGCCAGGGATACGCGTCCGAAGCCGCCCACGCCACGCTTGAGTTCGCTCTCCAGGACCGCGGCCTGGACCGCGTCATCAGCATCAATCGGGTGGGTGACAACGCCTCTGAGAACGTCATCCGCAAGCTCGGCATGGTGCCCGAGCGAGAGACGGTACACCCGGTGTACGGCTACCCGCTGCGCGTTCACGCCATCGATCTCACCGAGTTCCAGGCATGAACCGGCCGAGCCGTCGATCACCACAAGACAGCCGACCACTGTCCCGACGTTCCCGATCGCATTGGTCACGACGGCACGGACACCAGGCGACGAATGCTGTCCCTTCAGCCCCGGGCCGAGGCAGGCCGCCAGTGCGCGCGTAGTCCCTCAGCTGCCGCGCGGGCCTGGGCCCCGCCCGCCTGGTAGGCCGCCTTCCACGCTTCAGGGTCGCTCTGCTCGGCGTCCAGGAGGCGCACCGCGGCCGGATCGGGAGCCAGGATGTGAGCGCCGTCGACTGTGGGGTGGGGGTGGCGGTGGGCGAGCGGGTCGACCACCACCACCGTGCGGGCGTCGCCCGCCAGGTCGGTGTTGGTGCCGGCTCGCAGGGCGCCGTCCAGGTAGCGGCGGCCGCCGATGGCGACTGGCGGCTCGATCCCGGGGAAGGCGCTGGACGCGGCGACCGCGCGAACCAGTGGGACGCCCGCGGCGGCGTCCCACACGATCGGCTCACCGGTCTCGGCGTCAACGGCCGGGATCAGCAGAGGGCGCCGCGGCCAGCTGTCGGCAGCGATCAGCGCGGCGCGCTGGGCGATCAGCTGGTTCTCCGCCTCCGCGTCGACTGTCTCCAGGGCGATGCGACCCACCCGGCGACGAGCATCGGCAGGGTCCAGGCCCGGGGCGCCGAGGACGGCGAACACCGCACCCGTCACAGCCGGATCGGGGCGGCGCGGCGCGGACGAAACGTCAGCGGGGCGCCGGACGGAAGCGGTGGCGAGGCGGGCGGGGTCCTGCCCGGTGGCGAGGACTGCGCCGACGATCGCTCCGGCGGAGGTGCCCACGATGAGATCGGCCTCGCCCAGGTCCACCCCGAAGCTGCGCAGGCCTGCTGTCAGTCCGGCCGTCCATGCGGTGCCAAGACGCCCGCCGGGCCCCAGGACCAGTGCCCGGTCGAGCTCGTGTACGCCGTCGGTCTCCACGGCTCTCCTTCTGTTAGTGAAACACCCGTGTCATATACTTGCACGGCACTATCGCACGAGAGGACGGTGCACACCGTGGGACGACCTGCCGATCCCGTCCGGCGTGACCGCGTTCTGGCACAGGCCACCGACCATGTCCTCGCGGAGGGGCTGGCGGGGTTGAGTCTTCGTCCGCTGGCCGTGGCACTGGGTACCAGCCCGCGGATGCTGCTCTACGACTTCGGCAGCAAGCAGGAACTGGTGGCCGCGGTTCTCGCCGAGGCGCGCCGACGCGGCGCTGAGCGCCTCGCGCACGGCCTGCCGCCGAGCGGCGCCACCGTTCAGGAGCGGCTGCGCGGGATCTGGACGTGGCTGAGTGCGCCCGAACGCGCCCCGTTCGTCCGGCTGTTCTTCGAAGTCCACGCCGACCTGCTGGCTCACCCAGAGCACTACCCGGACCAGGCGGGGGCCGTCACCGACTGGTTCGGCCCACTGCGCACCGTCTTCGCCGACATCGCCACCGGGAACGACGACACCGCCACCCCTACCCTCGTCATGGCCGTCATACGAGGATTGCTGTTCGACCTCACCACCACCGGCGAACGCGAGCGTACCGATCTCGCCCTGGAGCAGTTCGCCGCCCTCCTGCAGGCGCCCACACCCTGACCTCTCGGCGCGCACCCCCGGGGAGCCGCTGCTGCGCTGAACTGCCCCTCGGGTGCCCGGTAGTTCGCGGCTGCCGGGCGACCATCGCAGTATCCATCGACGGTCTCGATGAATTTCGTCAGCGAGTCGACTCTGGCTTGCAGGCGCTCACCGGTGCTCAGCAAGCACAGCACCGGCGCCGTGTTCGCCAACCGCGCATCGCATCGACGGGAACCTGGAGAAACCTGGAGACGGCGCGACGTGGCATACAGACGCGCCTCGTCAAACTGGCCGGACCGGCACCGTCGGTATCCGGTGTCGGGGTCGACGTAGGCGGGTTTCAGCAGCCCTGCGTCGTCGTTGTGCCGCAAGGCGGTGATCGACAGACCGGTGACCAGTGAAAAGCTCCCGATGCTCAGCACGGACCATGCATGCGAGGGTGACCGTGCCGTGGAAGACGTAGGCGTCGCGACGATCCACGGCTCCCGCAGCAGGAAGTCATCCCGCGCCACCACGGCCGTCCGCCACGCTTACCGCCTCGGAGTCCTCGGCCAGTTCACCGTCATCACGGACATCGGCTACAGAAGGGACGGCATGCCCGCACAGGGCAGCCCTCCAAGGCCCGCTTTCCCCACGTTTCACCATGCGGACGCGGATACTCCGGTGGCGCGGTGGCGCACATCCCCGGTTCGGATCCGCCTGTGCCCGCCTCGTTCCCTGGTCCGTCGCCGAAGTGTTCATCAGATCGGGCCCAGGCCGTCCCAGAACGCGTCGAACCATTCCTGGGTGTCGCGAACGAGCATGCTGTCCCGTTCACTGTGGCGGCCGTCGAAGGGGAAGAGCAGGTGCTGGCTTCCCGATGTGTCCCGCAACGGTACCTCGTTGCCATAGATCTCCTCGGTCCGCTCCGTCATCTTGTAGTGCGCGAACAGAACTTCTGTCCTGTTGAGCAGATAGAGCTGCTGGTAGGGCGAGTTGTTCGCGACGCGGAACCTCACCTCGGCGTTGATTCCGTGCCGAATCCGCAAGCGGTCGAATTGGAGCCTGAGCACCTCGATCTGTGCGTCGAATAACCGCTCGGAGCGCTCATGGACAGCCGCGTCGACGGCCGCGTCCCTGCCCCAGCCCTGCAAGGGGGCGGGGTAGAGAAGTCTGTGTTCCCTGGCCGGCAGGATGATGCGTGCCGTGACCGAATCGGGTTCGGCTCGACGCAATACCACGAGACGCAGCGGAGCGTCCATGAAGACCATCAGCGACTCGGCAGTGAGACATGCGGCGTCGATCTGCACGTGGGGCGCCAGGAACGCCGCCTCCAGCCGATGTGCCAGGCGCACGGCTGGGCTGCGGCACCTCGTCGGCGACGGGCGGTTCGGCGAGGCGGGCGACGCCGCCTTTTCCGGTTCTGCCCAGCAGTCCCTCGTCCTGCAGCGCCTGCAGGGCCTGGCGGACGGCACGGCGCGACACACCGAGTTCCTCGGCCAGTTTCTCCTGGGACGGCAGTCTGCCGGTCGTGGTGAACTCGCCGTGCCGGATCCGCTTCCGCAGGATGTCGGTGGCCTCTTGAGGCGAGATTCCTCTGCTGTCGTTCACGACCACCAATCTAGATTCGGGCCTGGCCGCCGCTCTTCGTCTTCGCCGGCTACCGGCTGCCGGCTGCCGCCGTTCGTAGGCACGTTGCTCGTCCGGGGTTGTGAGCATGGTGCTGATCCGCGCCCATGTCATCGGTCCGGCGGCGCATCGCGCGCGGGACCTGCCGCCCGGCGAGGGCAACCAGCGTGCCGAAGCCCTCGAACGCCTGCGTTCGCTCGCCAGGAACGTCATGGGGTCGGAGATGTCCATGGCCATGGACCGCCCAGTGGATGCCGAACTCCACGCCTGGACCCACCGGGGCGAGGGCTGACGCCCCTGGCCCCTGGCCCTGAGGTGGCTCAACCCGCTTGTGCCACAGCGTAGTCCGCGTCCGAGGAAGCCGCGTCGTCAGGCGTCGCTCCCTGCCGCGAGGCCGTACTGCGCCAGAGCCGGCGGCAGGCCGAGACCATCGCCACGAGCAGCAGCCCGTCGCGGATCAGCAGTACGACTATGCCCGGCAGATTGCTCCGCACGACCGGGCCGAAGCCGACGGGGAATTCGAGCACCGTGAAGAAGCACGCGGCCAGGATGAGCAGCACAGGGCGGCGCTGGACGGTGGAGCGGCTGGTCAGACAGAGCGCGCCGAGCCCGAGCAGCCAGATCAGGTACTGCGGGCTGATCACCCGGCTGGTGGTGACGAAGACCAGCACCGCGGCGAACGCCGCGTCGTAGAGCACGACGTCGCTGAAAGTGCGGGCGCGTACCCGCCACCAGACCAGCCAGCAGAAGGCCAGCACCGCGCAGGCCAGTGCGATCCGGGCCGCGGTGGGCACATACGGGCCGAGGAACTCGAACGACCCATAGTGCAGCCGGGAGGTGCCGTGCCACAGGCCGAGCCAGCGCAGGACATGAAACGGCAGGGCGCCCAGCGACTCGATCTCGACACCGCGCTGACGCTGCTCGGTGAGGAACGCGAACGGTCCCCGGGTGGACGCCACGAACACGGCGCTGACACCGACGGTGGTGACCAGCGCCGCCCCCCAGGAGCGGCGGGTCGCGCGGCCCGGCCGCACACCGGCGAGCACGAGTACCGGCCACACCTTGACCAGCGCGCCGATCCCGGCCAGCGCGCCCGCCACCCGAGGGTGCCGGGCCGCGGCGAGCAGGGCGGCGACCGCGAGGGCGGTGACCATCACGTCGTAGCGGGCCAGCGCCAGCGGGCCGAGCACGGCGACCCCGGCGACCCACAGCCAGGCGCCGGCCAGGTCCCGGCCGTGGGCCCGCCCGGCCCGCAGCAGCATCGCCAGGACCGTCGCGTCGGCAGCGCAGGCGAGCAGGTAGAAGGCGTGCGAGTACGTCAGGAACGGCAGCAGTGCCGGGGCGAGGAAGGCCGCCGCCGCAGCGGGCGGGTACTGCCAGGTGACGTCGCCGACCGGAAAACTGCCGGTCAGCAGCCGTTCGTACCAGCCGTGGTAAATCACGACCACGTCGGGGCGGACGTCGTCACCGGGGAAGCGCAGGGCGCCGAAGAGCGTCAGCAGCAGTACCGCTCGCGTCACCGCCCAGGCCACCACCGGCATCCATGAGCGACCCGCGCTCACCGTTCCCCGCCACCACACCGTCACGTTTCAGGGCCTCTCCGTCAACCGCCTTACACCCGCCACACTTCCGGTGTCGGCCCGCATGAAGGTGACAACACGATGAACATAGTGCGTCATCTTGTCGCACCACCCTGTGAATGACTGCCAGCGGGCGACCACGCTGCCACCCGTCACAGCGCGGCGCGGTTGCCGGTGTCGACTGGAACCGATTGACGGCCCCGACGATCAGCACCCGTCCGGAGGACGTCGCCGCCTACAGTGCTGCACGGGATCGGCTCCCCGGCCTGGCGCTTCCGCCTCGGGCGATTCCGTCCAGGACACAAGTCCGTGAACGGACCCGTGTGCCGTTCACCCGGGACGCCTGGCAGAGGGCCCCTGTACTCCGTGCAGGAGCCTCTCAATGCCTCTATCAAGCGTCTGTGGCGGGTACGGCCGTCCCTCAAACGATTGACGTAAAGCGTGCACGGGCCAGGCAGGTGGAAAGTCTCTTGCCCGTCCATACGTCCAGCGTTTTCTCCCCACCAAGAGGGAATCACCGTGATGTCTGTCCGCCGCATCATGACCGTTGCAGCAGTGAGCGCACTGCTTTCCCTCGGAGTGATCGTCCCCGCCACAGCCGCCCAGGCACAGGGCACCGACGACATCACCGACGGTCTTCTCGAAAAACCCGTCAGCACTCTTGTGGGCTCCCCCCTTGGTCTCCCTCTCGGCATCTGAAACCGTCGGTCGGCACAGGCCTGTAGCGCCCGTGGACTCCCGATATCCACGGCGACTGCGGCGCGCGCGGGCACATCACCTACGGGACGAAGGGACACCCCATGACCCGGCGACTGTGAAGGGTCGGCACGAACTCTGGCCAACGACGGATGCACCACCCTGAACACCGAGCCCGGCACCGACACCTACGTCGTGCGGGGCGATCCCGTCACCGACCCCGCCGAGCCGTCGCAGCTCGACCTCACGGAAGGCGCAGCCGACGTGACCGTGCCTCGCGAGCTGCTTGCGAACTTCGGCCCGAAGGAGCCCGTGCACGTGCCGCAGCCGATCAGCTTCGCCGAGTTCGGCAGCATGTTCACCGCGCTCCAGCATGCGACCTCCGCTACGCCAGGCCCGCAAGGCTGCCTCGCACCACGCTGGGCCATTCGACCGGGATCAGCGGGTAACTTGCCATTGTGACCACGGACTTCCAGCAAGCCCGCGAGGCGCTCGGCCGTCGGCTCCATGAGCTGCGCGGCCAGCGCACGCAACGGGATCTGGCGGCCCTGCTGGCGTGGCCACAGGCCAAGGTGTCCAAGCGGGAGACTGGTCGGCAGTCCGCGACGCCGGAAGACGTCACCCGCATAGGCGTCTGCCATAGAACGCCCTGAGACGCATCACCCCGCCCCTGAGGCGAGTATTCCAGAATCAGGCCCCCGCTGGCTTTCGATCGTCCCTCACGTGCTGGTCATAACCCATCCGATGCGCTTCGCCGCACTGTACGAGGCCGGTGACGCCGGGCTCGCCGAGTGCGGTGAGCACCAGGCCCTCGTCCGCCCGGCATGGGACGAGGAACGCCTCGTCCGCATCGTCTCCGGCGCTCACTGGCTCGTCACCGAGTCCAGCCTCGCCCGGGTGTACGGCCTTGGCGACCGGCATGGTACATGGATGGGAGACTGCCTGGGTGAGGGCGGGGCTTCTCCGGCTGCCCTCCCCCGGCCACAGCTGCCGTGTCATACATCGATCTGCTCGAAAATGTGCGGGTACGACACGATGTCGTCGGGGAACTCGGCCGCCATGCGCTGGAACTCCGGGCTGCCGAAAGCCGTGGCGAGCGCCTCGGTCGACTCCCAGACCGCGACGTTCATCATGAGTTGACTGTCCGCCGTTCCCTTGTGCATCTGGAGGGAGACGAATCCCGGCTGAGCCTTCATGAACTCCGCCTGCCTTCGAAAGAGGCCCAGGAATGCTTCAGTCCTCTCCTTCGGGACGAAGAAGGTGTTGGCCAGGACGATGGGTCCGGTCTTCTCCTTGAACTGCGCGAACATCGGCGTATTCGGGTCCAGGCTCTGCAGCTTGGCCATCTTCGGCACTTCCTCTCGCTGTCGGTTGTCCCACGGCACCGAGGCCGGACACCGCCGTACTGGATCCGGTGACGCTCACGACGCTCGCTTGTCCGTAGGGGTACTGCCTTCCGGGGACCGCTCCATCGTCCCGGCGTAAGCAGGCCGTGAAGTCAGCCGCAGTTCCCGTTCCGATGGGCGACTTCGGTCGGACCGCGCGAAGCCGCGTCAGACCTGGGGATGACACCGGCCCCTGAGGGGCGCGGGCTCACGGCCGACCAGGGCGGAGCGGTGAGATTCCGTCAATCAGCAGGAGCGCAGCCGTAGATCGCCGGGCCCGTACCCCAGGCTGGCACCAGCCCTGGAAGCTGCGAGGCTCATTGATCACGACCAGATACGCGCCCCTAGGTCGTGTTGCAGATGTCGATCAAGGCCCTGAAACGATCACGGGGTGGCTAGGGGCGATCTGACGGACAAACAAGGGTGGTGGCTGGCACCGCTGTTGCGGCCGATACCGAAGATAGGCCAGCCGACACGCGACCGTCGGCAGGTCTTCGACAGGATCTGGTGGCGGGCGCGGAACCGGCACGCCCTGGCGGGACGTGCTCCAGCGTTACGGTCCCTGGGAGACCGCGCACACCCTCTTCCGGCGCTGGCAGATCGACGCCACGTGGGCGACGGTGCTGCAGAGGCTGCAGGTCGCAGCGGATGCGGCCGGGCACAGAGTGGGAGGTGTCGGTCGACTCGACGTCTGCCGGGCCCACCAGCACGCGACCGAGGCCCGCAAGAAGGGGGCTCACAGTCCGGACCGGGCGTCCGCCAACGGCGTGGCGCCCGAGCCGGACGACCACGCGCTGGGCCCCTCGCGCGGTGGCCTGACCACCGAGCTGCACCTCGCCGTCGACGCGTCCTTCCACATCCTGGCGGCCGTAGTCACCGCCGGACAGCGAGTCGACGCTCCGGTGTTCACCGAAGTCATAGACCGCATCCGTGTCCCGCGTGCCGGCGACGGGCATCCACACACCCCAGCCGGGCCACGTGCTGGCCGACCGGGCCGATCCTCCCGGGCCATCCGCGAATACCTGCGACGACGGCAGATCCCGCACACCATCCCGGAGAAGCGCGACCGGGCCGGACACGGTCTGCGGCGCGGTACGGCCGGCGGACGGCCGCCCGGCTTCGACCGCGTTGTGTACGAGCGCAGGCACAAGATCGAGTGCCGGATCGGGCTGCCGAAACAGACCCGCGGCGTCGCGACCCGGTACGACAAGCTCGCCGTCCGGTACGAAGCCACCGCCCAACTCGCCCTGATACGTCAAGGACCATGAGCACATCTCAAACACGCCCTAGTCGGTGCCCGGCTGCCGACGATGTCTTGCCGGAAGTGGTTCATCCGGCAGGATGCGGCATTCCTCACGAGGCGTCGTCGGCAATCCAATGCCGCAATCACTCAAAGATCACGTAACATCCAAGTCGAATTAACCAACTGCCGCAGTTGCCCGCTTAGTTGGAGAATTCTCCACACCTCGACCAAGGGTGACCGCGCAAGGGGGAAGGTAGAAACCAAGATGACGTCATCCCGTCTCCGCCGACGCGTCGCCGGAACCGCAGCCACCGTTCTTCTGATCGGTGCCGGCGCCCTGGCGACCGCGCCTTCGGCGGCGGCCAAGGCCAACCTGCTGTCCATCGACGAGGTGTCGCTGCACACCCCCGGCCTGCAGGTGAAGGTCACCTACTCCTGCGACGTCGGCATGGACCACGAACTCGTGGCCAACGCGACGACGCTCAACCACGGCCCCCACGACCAGCGCATCGCTGCGGGCACGGTCAAGAAGGACCAGCTGGTCTGCGACTACAACGACCATGTCGCGCTGGTGACCATGCGCCCGGCCGCAGGCATGCACTTCGACAAGGGGGACAAGGTCAAGGTCACCGTCTTCTACTTCGACAACGACGGGTTCAGGTACGGCGACGAGGAGACGGTTGCCGTCCTGTAGGACGGGTTTCGCTGATGGTCCGGCCGTGCGGTATTCAGCCAGGTCCGACGGCTTCGTGTCATTCGTCGGCAACCCGCCTGCCACATCACCGAGGCCCGGCTACACAAGCAGGCTGGGGTGACGTCCTGTCGTCCCCGGACAGTGATGGCCGGTCGGTGGGGGTAGTTGGGGGGCAATTGGGACGGGTACTGAACCATCAACCTGGCGGTGCTACCCACAGCCATCGTCGTGTGGCGGCTGCGGCGGCGTACGGAGGCTCGCAGCCGCTTCGACGAGAAGCTGACCGTTGTCAACGTCCTGGCACTGGGCGTCCTGATCGCACCTACCCCGGCCGACCGGGGAAGCCTGGACATCCTGGGGCAGCTCGCGGACGGCGTCACGCAGGCCGGCCGATGAGCCACAGGCGCGCGCAAAGGCCGGGCGCCGGCGGCCAGGCGCCCGCCGGCGCAGCGGCGCACCCGCAAGGCCGGGCAAGCGCCGTCAGCGCGCGAATGACCGGCTGATCGGTCTCCTCATACCGGTGGCCCTGGTCGTCGCCTGGTCGTGCCCGTCGTCAACTGGTTGCTGATCAACTGAGACGTCACCGGCTCCCAGCGGTCGAGGCCGCCCGCGCCAGTCGCCCCTTTCCATAAACTATGAATATAAAAATGCTATGCTTCGAGCATGAGTCGTCAAGACATCGCTCCTGGCGCGTCCGCCGCCATCGGGGCAGCCCTCTACGGCCTGGCCACCAGGGCCGCGAGACGCCTGCCCCGGGACATGAGCCTGACGTCCGCCGCCACCCTGGCCACCCTGGACCGGACCGGTCCGCGGCGCATCACCGATCTGGCCGCGGTCGAGGGCGTCACCCAGCCCGCGATGACCGCCCTGGTCCGGGTGATGGAGGAGTCCGGCCTGGTCGAGCGGCGGGGCGACGCGTCCGACAAGCGGGTCACGCTGGTGTGCCTGACCGAGGCCGGCGCCTCCTATGTCCGGACGCGGCGCCAGGCGGGCGTTCACGCGTTCGAGCGGTTGATCGGCGAGCTCACCGGCGAAGAGGTCGAGGCGCTGGTGGCGGCCCTTCCGGCGCTGAAGCAGCTGGCAGAGCTCGAAAGCCAGGACCGCGAAGGGCCGAAGCAGTGACCGGGCAGCCGGTCGGCGGGGTCGCGGTGAAGGCGTTCCCGGTGGCGCGTTCCGAGGCGCGGCTGCTGGTCCCCGCCCTGATGTTCATCGCTCTGGTCGTGGCGGCGGTCGCCAGCCTCGGGACGCCGCTCATCACCAGCGTGGCGACCTCGTTCCACGTCTCGCTCGGCAGCGCGCAGTGGACGCTGACCGTCGCGCTGCTCAGCGGCGCCGTCGCCACGCCGGTCCTGGGCCGGCTCGGAGCCGGCCCGCACCGGCGGGCCACGATCCTCACCACGCTGGCGGTCGTCGTCGCCGGCAGCACGCTCACCGTGCTGCCGCTGCCGTTCGCGTGGCTGCTGGCCGGCAGGGCGGCCCAGGGCGTCGGGCTCGGGCTGACCGCGCTGATGATGGGCGTGGCCCGGGACCACCTCCCCGAGGAGCGCAGCGCGGCCGTGATCGCCCTGATCTCGGTGGTCTCGATCATCGGGGCCGGCGTCGGCTACCCGCTGGCCGCACTGCTCGCCGAGCTCGGCGGGGTACGGGCCGCCTACGGCCTCGGCCTGGTCGTCACCGCCGCCGCCCTCCTGACCGCGTGGCGCTCCATGCCCGAAGCCCCCGAAGGCCGCTCCGCCCACGTGGACGTGGCAGGCGCGATCGTCCTGGCCGCTGCGCTGCTCCTGGTGCTGTTCCTCGCCGGCGAACGGAATCTGTGGAGCCGGCACCTCGCCGTGGCGGCGGGCCTCGCCGTCGTCGCGGTGGTGCTGCTCTGCGTCTGGGCCGTCATCGAGCTGCGCAGCACGACGCCCCTGGTCGATGTGCGGGCGGTGCGGCACCCGGCGGTCGCCGGGGCGAACCTCGCCATGTTCGTCGGCGGGATCGGCATGTACCTCCTGCTCACGCTCATCACCCGGTACGCGCAGACGCCGCACGGCGCCGGCTACGGCTTCGGGCTGACGACCTTCGTCGCCGGGCTGGTCCTCATCCCGTTCTCGGTGCTGGGGTTCGTCGCCGGCAAGCTCGCGCCGCGGGTCCGGACGCGGATCGCCGACCCCCTGCTCCTGGCCGGCAGCGCCGTCGTGACCGGCGGCGGGTTCGCCCTGTTCGCGGCGGCCCGGTCGGACCTGGCCGAACTGTTCGCGGCGATGGGCGTGCTCGGCTTCGGCGTCGGCGGCTTCTCGGCCGCGATGCCCGGCGTCATCCTGGCCGTCACCCCCAAGAGCGAGACGTCGAGCGCCATGAGCTTCAACTACGTCGTCCGCAGCGTCGGGTACTCCCTGGGCAGTGCCATCGGCGGCCTGATCCTCGCCGCGGGCACCGGCCCCGGCCACCTCTTCCCCGACGACAGCGCCTACACCACCGCGGCGCTGGTCGGCGTCGGCGCCATGGCGATCACGACGCTGACAAGCCTCGCTCTCGCCCGCCGACGCTCGTCCGAGACCAACCCGTAAGTCAGATGCACTCATCCCAACACAGGAGGTTCCATGCCCAAGGGCTACTGGGTCAGCGTCTACCGCACCATTTCAGACCCTGAGAAGCTGGCTGCTTACAACAAACTGGCCGGTCCGGCCGTCAAGGCCGGGGGCGGTCGGGTCCTCGTCCGTGGCGGTCGGGTCGTGGCGCATGACGCCGGAATCGCCGAGCGCACCATCCTGATCGAGTTCGACAGCTTCGAGCAGGCCGTCGCGGCGCGCGAGAGTGCGGCCTACCAGGAGGCGCTGGCCGCCCTCTCCGACGGCGTCGAGCGCGACTTCCGCATCGTCGAAGGCATCGACTGACCGAGGTCCAGTCGGATCTTCACTGAAGATCCACCATCCTGGTTTTCGCTGGTGCGGCTGCTGGTGTGGCGAGGTTCGTGGGTGCTCGTGCTGGTCGTGGGCGGCTGTCTTCGGTCTTGATCGTCTGTCAGCGGTCGAGTTCGAGGTTCGTCAGGACGAGCAGGGCGCGGAGCAGGTTGGTGGCGCGGGCGGGGCTCGGGCGGAGTTTGGTGAGGATGCGCCAGGTCTTCAGGTGCCCGAAGCCGTGCTCGACGGGGGCGCGGCCGACGGCGATGATCCGGTTGGCGGTCTTCTGGCCGGTGGTGAGCTTGCGGGCGCGGGTGGCCTTGTAGCCGGTGACGACGACTTGGTCGTTGCAGTCCTTGTCGAGGCCGAGGAAGCCCAGGTCGGCCAGGACGCCGAGGCCGGCGGCTTTCAGGGTGCTCGACGATGTGGTCGTGGCGGGCGGCGGTGATGTCGTGGGTGCGCCCGGGCCTCGCGGCGGAGATCCAGATCAGGCGTCCGCGTTCGTCGGTGAGCGCGAGGAAGTGCGGGCCGTGGCGTTTGTGCTTCCCCGAATAGGTTCAGACCGGTGGCACTGCGCCGGGCGGGTTGTTCGATGGTGGGACCGGTGCGCCTCCGCGTAGAACGGCCACTGACGAGGCCTTTGGTGCACCTGGCGGCCGGTTCCACAACCGCGGTGGCGGCCGCGTACGGCTTTCGGGGTAATGCCTTTGACACTTCTGGCTTGCGAAGCCTCCATCACGAGGTATTCGACGCCGTCCGTGCCGGCGGCGCTGCCGCAGCACCCGCGCGACCACCGCTCTTCCGCCAAGAGGTTCGCGTAGCCGCCCACGACCATGGCAGCATTCCCGCCCGGGCGGCGGCGTTCACCACTCGATGGACGTCGCCACTGCTGGTGCACACCCGCACGGTGTCCGCGTACGGCGGCCGACACCCAGCAGGGAGCTGCTGGGGCCCCGACAAGACGGCGATCCGGTCGGCCCGCAGTCCACCCTGCCGGGGCCGCCACCAGCCCGTCAGCCGGCGACACCCCGAGCCTGAGCTCTGCTGATGAAGCGGCACCCCCTGATGGCACCCCTTGATGGCAGACCTTGTGGGCAGCGGACCCCCGGAGCCACCGCATTCGAGTTGCGGTCGGCAACAGCCACGCCGCACGGTGGACAGAGGGCGGTCATGCGTGGGTACATGCCGGCGGCCGGGCGTGCTTCCGGGAGAGCTCATGGGTCGATGGGCCCGCAGCCGGATCACTCGAAAGGCACCCAGTGAACGCTGCACACCGACAACACCGGCGCGGACGAATATTCCTCGCTGCTGGGGGCGGAACATGGCTTTCCATGCTGCGGGCGCCCCCTGTACCACTGGTCAGGCGATGGTCGGCGATGTGCAGGCCCGGCGAGCGGCTGACGCTCGTACCGGAGATATGCAAGGCGTTCAGGTGCGGTTACTTGTCAGTATCGGGCTCACGAGTGTCACTCGTGAGAGTCAATCCAATTCCCTTTTCCTGCAAGGGGGTTTCTGTGCGCGGATCCATCCCTGTTCATCACCGTAATCAGCTTCGTATCCTGCTCCGCTCCACCCTTGGGGTAATCCGGTGTGTCCAATGATGATATGGATCCTTGAATCACACTTGCCACCATCAGCAGAATTCGGACCCGATTTCTGTCCCTGAACGAAAGGGTGTGGAATGCGGTCTGTTCGATCGCCCCTTCATCGAAGGTGTATGCGTACGCCCCTTTTCATGGTCGCCGCGTGCGCGGTCATTCCCTCTCTCGTCCCCGTTGGGTACGGCAACACATCATCCTCGACGTTGTTCGGTGACCCTCATCGTTCCCGGGACGCGCGTCACGTGATGGTGCCGCTCGCTGCGACGGTGCCACCTCCCCCGACCCTGGACACGACCGGATTCACCGCGTCCGCCAGCGACGAGGAGGGCGACAACAAGCCCAGCAACGTGCTGGACAAGAACCCAGGAACCATCTGGCACAGCAAATGGTCGGGCACCCCTGCTCCGTTGCCACACTGGATCACCATCGACATGCACCAGACTCAGGTGGTGTCCGCACTCGTCTACCAGCCCCGCCAGGACGGAAACAGCAACGGCAACATCGGCGCCTACACCATAACGACAAGCCTGGATGGGACGAACTTCGGCGCCGCCGTCGCATCCGGCACGCTCGCCGATGACACGACCATCAAGACGTTGAGCTTCGTGCCCACAAAGACCCGGTTCATACGGTTGACCGCCCAGAGCGAGGCCGGCAACCGCGGACCATGGACCTCCGCCGCAGAAATCAACCTGCTCGGCGACCCCGGCATACCGCCGACTCCGGGTGACCCCTCGACCGTGGGTTCCTGGGGCCAGGTCACCGGGTTCCCGCTCGTTCCTGTCGCCGCCGCCCTGTTGCCGAACAACAAACTGCTGACGTGGTCGTCCTTCAAGCCCTACGACTTCGTTGGCGGCAGCGGCTACACCCAAACGGCGATCATGGACCTCACCACCGGCCAGGTGACCCAACGCACCATCAGTAACACGAAGCACGACATGTTCTGCCCGGGAATCGCAAGACTGGCCGACGGCGGCATCCTGGTCACAGGCGGCAACGATGACACCAAGGCGAGCATCTACACCCCGAAGACCGATATGTGGTCGTCCACGGCCGACATGAACATCCCACGCGGCTACCAGGCCATGACACTGCTCTCCAATGGCGACGCCTTCGTGATCGGCGGCTCATGGAAAGACAAGCTGGGCAACAAGGACGGAGAAGTGTGGTCGGCCAGTACCGGAACCTGGCGCAAGCTGCCTGGTGTACCGGCACAGCCCACACTCACCGCAGATCCCGACGGAGTCTACCGAGCAGACAACCACGAGTGGCTCTATGCGACCTCCGAGGGACGCGTGCTGCAGATGGGCCCGAGCAAGGAGATGCACTGGATCGACACCCGAGACGACGGCACCATCACCGACGCGGGACCGCGCGGCGACAGCGACGACGCGATGAACGGCAACGCCGTCGCATACGACATCGGGAAGATCCTCACCCTGGGCGGGGCGACCGCCTACGAGAACGCAGACGCCAGCAACCGCGCCTACACCATCGACACCACCAAGAAAGACGCCGCGGGAAACCCCGTCGTGGCACGGACCGGGGACATGCAGTCGGCCAGGGCGTTCAGCAACAGCGTCGTTCTCCCCGACGGCAAAGTGCTCGCTATCGGCGGCCAGTCCCACGCCGTCCCCTTCTCTGACAGCAACTCGGCCATGACCCCGGAACTGTGGGACCCTGCTACCGGCAAATTCACTGCCATGGCGCCGATGGCCGTGCCCAGGAACTACCACAGCGTGGCCATCCTGCTGCCCGACGGCCGGGTATTCAGCGGCGGCGGGGGCCTGTGCGGCAACGACGGCTGCAAAGAAGGCCCAAGCAACAACCATGCCGACGGTCAGATCTTCACCCCGCCCTACCTGCTGAACCCGGACGGCTCGCCGAAACCTCGACCGAGCATCACCAACGCGCCGGACACCGTGGCGCACGGCCGCACCGTCCAGGTAACCGCCGACCAGGCGGTGCAATCCTTCGTGCTCGTACGCGCCGGCGAGGCGACGCACTCGGTCGACAACGACCAGCGCCGCGTGCCGCTGTCCGCCGGTGCCCCTCGAAGCGCCCCTCAGGGCACCACGTACCCGGTCACCATCCCCACAGACCCAGGGATCGCCCTTCCAGGCAGTTACATGCTCTTCGCATTCGACACCAGCGGCGTACCGAGCATTGCAAAGATGATCAACATCAGCTGACTCAGCCGTTTCCAACCTCACGCTGACGCGTGGTGAAGGACGAGGACGGCTTTCCCGGTGTGGGTAATGCGGTTGTCCAGCCCGGCTGCGAGTGCCTCGGCAGCAATCGCCGCCATGTGCAGGACGGCGTCGTCAGTCGGAGCGACCCGTACCGTCCCCCAACCAGCGTGACATGGCGGCTTCCAGGCCCACGAGGTCACTGGCGGCAGACGCCCTCGCTACGAAGCCGTCGGGACGTACCAGCAGGCCGTTCGCCCCGACGCGGTCCGAACCGCCCCGGACCAGCTCCAGACGCCCGGTGTACGGCTCGGCCAGGGCTGCCAGCCGGTCGTCCCCGGCGAGATCGACGAGCAGGGCCCGGCCCTCATGGGTGCGGTCGGAGAGCCATGTGCCGTCATCCAGCCGGAGGTTGGGCATCGTCATGCCGACCAGCGGATGGCCGTTCCCCAGGTCGTAGCGCTGCCACAGACCGGAGATCCGCTTCACGTAGTAGGTCGCCCCGTCCCGTGTACCGAGGAAATCGGTGGCCACATCCCTGAGGGCACGGCTGTAGGCGTCGCCGCGCATCACCGCCACCTGTGCACGGGTCCAGTCGAGCACCCAGGCGCCGATCGGGTGCCGTTCGCTGGAGTAGGTGTCGAGCAGGTCCTCGGGCGCCCGCCCCTGCACGGTGGCGGCGAGCTTCCAGCCGAGATTGACGGCATCGCCGATTCCCAGGTTCAGTCCCTGGCCGCTGAACGGTGAGTGCACGTGGGCGGCGTCGCCGCAGAGCAGCACGCGACCGCGCCGGTACGTCGTCGCCTGCCGCGCGTTGTCCGTGAAGCGCGTGCCGAAGGTGAGCGTGGTCATGCGGACGTCGGCGCCGCTGACGCGCCGTAGGCTGGCCTGCATCTCGGCCGCGGTGACCGGCGCTTCGCGGTCCGCCGGGGGACCGTCCAGCTCGACGGTGCGCACCTGGCCCAGGCTCGGCCCGAGGATGTAGACACCGGTGGGAGTGTGCTGCCAGCCTCGCCCCAGGTGCTCCGCCCCCTCGATGGTGCCCATCGCATGCCGGACCGTGATCTGCGGGTCCGTGCCGGGAAACTCGAAGTCCCCTTGCCGGCGAACCAGGCTGCGGCCTCCGTCGCAGCCGACGAGCCACGCCGCGCGCACGTGGTCCCCGCTGTGCAGGTGAACGGTGACACCGGCATCGTCCTCGTCGAAGCCACGGACCTCGACCCCGCGCCGTACCTCGACGCCCAGCTCCGCCGCACGCTCACCGAGGACCCGCTCCACCTCGGCCTGCGGGACCGGCACATACCAATCCGGGCCACGTCCGCGCAGGCTGGGGTCCTGCTCGTCGACTGGTCCGGACGGGACCTGAATCCCGCCGAAGTGCCCGACGAAAGGCGGCCGCTTCCCCTCGGCCTGCAGCGACTGCCTCCCCGCCACGGCCTGCATCGCGGCAAGCAGGCCACGTCGCTCGAAGGCCTCGGCGGAGGCAGTGTTGAACGCGCCCGCCTTGGGCGCGGTGTCGAGCTCAGTCCGCCGCTCGACGACCACCACCCGGACCCCCACCAGCCGCAGTTCCGTGGCGAGCATCAAGCCGACCGGCCCGGCGCCTACCACGAGTACGTCGTAGTCCATCGTCATCGACATCTGGGTTTCCTTTCTCAGGGACATCTGGTTCTTCGTCTCTCCGGGCAGGGCGCCGACGGTGACCGCGAAGGCCAGGCGCCATGCGGCGGGCCGATGCGGTCGGGGTCCGGGAGCGCGGGCGCGGTTCCGTGGCGAAGGCTCACGGACAGGCCCTTAAGATAGAGAGCTTTATCTTGCGGCTCTCAGGCTAGGATGTCGCGATAAGAAAGGCAACCCTTTCCAAAGGGGGATCGATGGCTGAGCGACGCCGCGGAGCGGCACTGGAGAAGGCACTTCTCGACGCGGCCTGGGAAGAACTCGCGGACCACGGCTACGCCGGATTCACCATGGACGCCGTCGTTCGGCGCGCGGGCACCAGCCCGCCCGTGCTCTACCGTCGCTGGTCGGGCCGCGACCAACTCGTCCGGGCGGCCATCGCCCACATCCTCGAGCAGTCCCGAGTCGACATCCCCGACACCGGCAGTCTGCGCGAGGACGTCCTCACCCTCATGCGGACGATCAACGCCACCCGCGTCCAGCTCGTCACCGTCATGAACGTGCACCTGGCCGGCTACTACCAGGAGACCGGCACCAGCCCCGGCGACCTCCTCGCCGCAGCACGTGAGAAGACCGCCGACGTCCTCTTCGACCGCGCCGTCGCCCGCGGCGAGGTCAAACCGGAACACCTCAGCGCACGCATCAAGTCCCTCCCCTTCGACCTGCTGCGCCACGAGATCCTCACGACCTTCGCCCCCGCGCCCGACCACGTCCTCGAAGAGATCGTCGATACGATCTTCCTCCCCCTCGTGCGCTGACCCCGGCACCTCTCACAGGAGCCCTCTGCACGAAGAGGATCACTCAGTGGCAGGGAAGATCCTCCGGACCTCGGATCGGTTCGCGCAACTCGTTCTCCAGCTTCGTCTCCACTCCGTCCTTGGACTGCGCGGTTCGGGAGCCGGAACAGGGCTCGGGCCACAGGCTGCCAGGGCCGCGCGGCGCGCCGCCGAGTTCGAGGAGAACGAGACGGCCCCTCGCGTAACCGGCCATGTTGGTCCGGGCCGGGTCCCGACCCGACCCGACCCGAAGATCACGCTGCAGATGCTGCTCTGCGGCACACCAGCGTGGTGTTCAACTCAACCAGGGAGTACTACGACGACGGGGGGGGACAAACCGGAGCCACACCAACACCAACTCACGTGCCGACGCCGGGCTGCTGATCGACAAGGCCATCCGACACCCCTCCCGGATCTCCACCGGCGCAGACCCGACCCCCGACAACCCAGGTCCTCCGCACACGAATCTTCTGACTGACGAGCGGCAAGCTCCTGCCCGTCTCGCTGTCCCCCGAGTTGTGCACGCCGCATCCCAAAACCGGACAGAGATCGGGGATGTGGGCCGCAGGGGGCGCCCGGCGCCCGCCCGGCGGCGTCTGCAGCGTGCAGCTCGGCGAGCAGGATGTGGTGCAGCTTCTCGAAGACGCCGGCCTTGTGCCATCGACCCAGCCGGCGCCAGCAGGTCTGCCGGGAGCCGAACCCGAGCTCCAGGGGCAGCAGTTGCCAGCTGATGTCGTTGTGGAGCACGCACAGGATGCCCTGCAGGCACAGCCGGTCATCCACGGGCTTCGGACCTGGTGCCTTCCTGGGCCAGGACGGCAGCAACGGCTCGATCAGCATCCACAAGTCGTCGTCCACGAGCCACGGTCGGCTCCCCACACCCACGAACGGCGGAATCCTCTTACAAGCCACGCCCCACCAGCGCACGCCCACAAGATCGTGTGACGAGCTCTCAGCAGTTCGAGCAGCAGGCACTTCCTGATCCGGGTCGAACAATGCATGAGTTCCGACAGCGCTTCTTCATGTCTTCGCCCGTGGTGCATGGGCCGTGGTGATCAGGAGGAGTCCGCAGGCGGCGACCACGATCCAGCCCGGGTGCGAGGCGTGTGCGAGCCCCTCCGGGCCGGCATGCGCGACCAGGCCGCCCCCGAGGGCGATGCCGAGCGCCGAACCGAATTGTCGTGCGGTGGATGTGATCGCCCCGGCCACGCCGGCTCGGGTGGGAGGCAGCCCGTTGACCGCGGTGTTGGTGAGCGGGGCGTTGGCGAAGCCGAACCCGATGCCGATGAGCAGGTAGGTCAGCAGGAGCAGGGGTACGCTCGTGTGCCGATCGAGCCCGACCAGGCACAGTCCGCCTGCCGTGATGAAGCCGCCGGCCAGGGTCAGCGGCAGCCGCGGTCCGATGCGACCGACCAGACGGCCGGACCAGGGTGCGCAGACCGTTGCGCCGACGGCCATGGGCAGGGTCGCCACTCCGGCGGCAAGTGGTGTGAATCCCCGCGTGTTTTGCAGGTAGAGAGTATTGAGCAGCAGCGTCACGTTCAGCGCGACGAAGACCGCCACGGCGCCCAGCACCGCGCTGCTGAACACCGGACTACGAAAGAGGCGCAGATCCATCAGCGGCGCATGTCGGCGAGACTCGACACATACGAATCCGGCCGTCGCGAGGGAAGCGAACCCATAGGCGGTCAGCGCGGCGGGCGACGTCCAGCCGATGCGCGGCCCTTCGATGAGGGCCCCGACCCAGACCCCGATGACCACGGTCAGCAGGACCTGACCCGGTACGTCGAGCCGCTGCGCCTGCGGCGCCCGGGACTTGGGCACGAACACCGCGCTGAGCACCAGGGCACTCACGAGGACCGGGACGTTGATCCAGAACAGTGACCGCCAGCCGAACCACGCGAGGAGAGCGCCACCCGTGACCGGTCCGACGGCCATGCTGAGCCCGAAAACAGACGCCCAGACGCCAATCGCCTGAGCGCGCTCCCTCGGGTCGGGCATCGCGTTCACCACGATCGCGAGAGCCACGGGACTCAGCATCGAGGCGCCGATGCCCTGAACGGCACGGGCAGCGACGAGCGCGCCAACGGAAGGCGCGATCGCGCAGAGCAGCGAGGCCACCCCGAACACGACCAACCCGGACTGGAAGATCCGTCGGCGTCCGAACCGGTCCGCCAGCGCGCCGGAGGTGATGAGCAGACCAGCCAGGACGATGGTGTACGCGTCGACGGTCCACTCGAGACTGCGAGTTCCGACGCTCAGGCCGCGCCCGATGGCCGGCAGGCCCACGTTGACGATGGTGGTGTCCAGGCCCACCAGGAACATACTCAGGCAGCAGACGGCCAGCACCGTCCAGCGCCTGCGCACGCTCAGAGCGGGCGGTATTGGGTGAGTCGTCGTCGCAGTCATTGGTCGCCTCTCGCATCCGGGAGTACCTGCCCGGCAAGGCTCAGTCAGGCCGACAAGTACCGACCAGCGCTTTTGCGAGGACCGCAAGGAACCGCACACTGAACCACGTGGACGCAGAACTGGAGCAGATCCTCGACAACATCGGGCCACGGCTTCGCATGTTGCGCCGGGACCGAGGCCTCACGCTGGAGGCGCTGGCCACCACGACCGGGATCTCGGTGAGCACCCTGTCCCGTCTTGAGTCGGGCATACGGCGCCCGACCCTGGACCTGCTCATCCCGCTCGCGCGGGCGCACCGCGTCGCGCTCGACCAACTGGTGGCCGCACCGGCCACCGGTGACCCCCGGGCGCATCTGAAGCCCCTGCGCAGAGGTGACGGCAGCATCCTCGTGCCCCTGACCCAGTACCCGGGCCGGGTGCAGGTGTTCAAGCACGTGCTGGCTCCCCGCGAGCCGAAGCTGGTGACTCACGACGGCTACGAGTGGCTCTATGTCCTCGCAGGCGAGCTACGACTCATCCTCGGAGACCACGAATGCATTCTCCGCCCCGGCGAAGTCGCAGAGTTCGACACCAGAGAACCCCACTGGTTCGGTCCGGCGAACACGAGCGCCGTGGAGATCCTTCACTTGTTCGGACCCCGAGGCGACCAAGCCGTCGTCCGCGCGAGATCCCCGGCATGACCGCAACGCATAGCCCCGACGCGCTGAAGCGAGAGTGCCGTCCAAACTCGTGAAAATCGAACAACGCACCATTCCGCTGACACCCGTAGTCCCGAACACCCGCTGTCGAAGGTCGCACACACAACCGTTCGACCGCGGCGGCTGCTGACGAACCAGACGGTCCGACCGGGCGAAAGGTGACGGGGCCATGTGAAAATGGTTCTGTTCGCAGTTCCGTGAAGCCTTGTTGCCGTGGCCGGCCGGGGCCTTGGGCCGTAGGTATCGACACACATGATCAACCCATGGGCTCGATGCAAGCGGATGTGGCTCGGCCGTTTCCCGTCGGTGCCTTTCCTTTACTGAGCGGGCCCGTCAGGATGAACCCGTGCCCTATCCGTTCCTGGGCCTACGAGGATGACGCGTCCTCCTGAGGCCGGTGCTCGGCCTGGGCCGGGATGCGGGTGCGGAGAAGTTCGGAGAGGCCCGAAGCGCTGCATCGGTTCGGTCCGGCCTGCTCGGCCTGCCGGATCCACTCCGCAGCAGGCATCCGCGCCGGTGACGGACCAGGTCGGCGAACCCCCTCAGGGCTTGGTCGGTGGGCTTCCAGCCGGCCGGCCCGCTGTTGTGCTTCGAGTTGTCGGCCGACTAACGACGCAACGAGCAGCGAGCACTCCCCCAGCTCCGCCGGGACCTGCAACGCCGCGACCCATACTCCGTATCGGCCATCGGCCGAGAGAGCCCACCGGTCGACCGCTGCACGTCACGGTGCGCAGCCCCGTCGTGACCAGCTCGGCATGGGCCGCCGCACGTCAGATACCCCGGCCCCGACCCTGGCCACGTCCCGGCTTCGTCGGTGTGGGGCGAGAACGGTTGATGCCGAGTTCGGGCAACAGATGTCGATCAAGTGGGCCGCGAATGTCTCGAGTTCCGGGAACGCCTCGTCGGTGTGTCGGTCAATCGAAGCTGATCGAGGCCCGCCGTGGGCGAGTGGTGGGCGGCAGGGCTGGTGGTCAGCCGACTCCCCCTTGACCAGCAACTCGAGTCCCTGCGTTCCGTGCTTTCCCGTCACCACGTGTTGGCGGAAGTGCCGGCGCGAACTGCGGCATCGGGCCTGCCTGGGTGGTAAGTGACGGCTGATTGTCCGTTCCAGACGGTATGGAACGCGGCCACGGAGAGGCCTCCGGTCGGCGGCATCGAGGACTGCGACGTCTTCTGCTTCAGCAGCCGGCGCATCGTGCTCTCGGCGCGCAGGTCCCGCTGCGGCATCACCAGGTCGGGCCGCAGGCCGATCGCTTCGAGGACGTGGGCCGGGGCGTCGGCGATCCACTCGCCCACCACCGGCAGCGAGGTCGCGCCGGCCAGGACCGCGCACGCGGTCAGCCCCGGCACCACAACCAGGCGGTGGGGCAGCCCGCGCGGATCACGCGGGTGGCACCCGGCCCTGGCCGGCACCGGGAAACGTCGAGGCCGTAGCGGCAATGCGCTCGAGGACGTGCACCGGATCCGATCTCGTTCATGATCTGAATATCCCCGTGACGCGATCATTAGGAAAACAGAACTGAGGAGATCCACTCGCACACCATCAGGATTCGGCGCACAGTCATGCAACAGTGAACTTCATCCGATCACCCCAACCTCATGCGCAACATTGGAATTTCCTCTTGCGGCACCTACCCGGCTAGTTGTAGCCTGCGGTACGCAAAGATAAAGCCACACCAAGTGGCATATCCATCGCATGGAACGGCAACGTCTCAGACTGCTTCAAAATCTCTCCATGCCGTTCACTCAAAAGCCACTGTGGGACTGGCTACCGGAAAGTTTCCGCATCGCGCGCTTTCCGAGAAAACGGGGGGACGAAGGGATGCATTCCCTATTAACGCGATTACGGGAATGGCGTCGACTCGGACACATGTTTCAGAGTGTCATCGAAGGCCTGACGGCGTTGTCGTGCGCCATTCTCCTCGCCGCGCCCCCAGGGCGAGAACACAAGTCCCACATGGTCGGTGTGCCTGCCCGGCCCGGCAGGCGTGTGACACCGCCGGAGTCCCGCGGGCCTGCGCGCCGCCAGGAAAGTTGTGTGCAGGCACGGGTTCTGATGACCCTTCAGGCCACCGCAACTCGTCCGGTCAGGGGAAGTTCCGTGACTGCCCGCGCATCCGCCCGGACACTCCACGCGCGTGGCTCACGAGTGGCCTGCCGCACCCGTGCGGCCGCCACGGTACGGGCGATGGGCAGGGCGTGCCCCAGGTCGACCGAGTCGACCGGAACGCGCCCGCGGCCCACTCGGCGATCTCGATGGATCCCGCACACCGCTGGTGACACGGCAGAGGTCTGTGCGCCAGGCGACACCAGCAGCGATACCAACTCGCCGCCTGACACCATCGAAGTCCCTACGAGCAATCTGCACCCACTTCCGCGGTCCATCCAGCTTGATCGCACCGGAAGCCCACGCACCCCGTGCAGGCAACTCATGGACGCACTCGGCTCCAAGCCCTTCGATGCACGCGCCCAGGGCGCCGCCCGAATCCGATAGTTCCGCCCGAAACATGACGGGGGAGTTCAGCAATGTCCGAGAACACCACCACGCCCGCCCGCACCAACCGGCCGGCCGACACTTCCCGAGCGCGGACGGACGTCCAGGTCTCCGTTGCTCCGGCAGCGGTAGATCTACCGTCGCTCGTGCCCATCATGTATACGTACATGTTCCGGAACATCGCCAGTGACGGCTTCGTCTTCAGCGATCCGCAGTCGCCGGGCGACATTTCCCGGGACTCGAAGCCGGGTTGCATCATCGCCGCCCCGTCCTTCCCGGCCGACACCCCCGGCATCGACGAGGACTACGTCTTCAACTGGGTGCGCGACGGGGCCATCACGGCCATGGAGGTGGCCAAAGCCGACATGCCCACCCGCCCGGGTGGGACGGTGCAGACACTCAACGATTACGTGCAGTTCGCCGACCTCTGCCACTCCAACACCCAGCCGTCGTGGACCAAGGGTCACGCCTGCTTCAACATCGCCGGCGACGCCCGCCCGTGGACCGAGCAGAACGACGGTCCGGCCTTGCAGACGATCACCATCCTGGCCGCCTACGACCAGCTCGATCTCGGCACCCAGAAACGGGCGGTCGACCTGGTGAACTCGAACGTGGCCTACCTCCTCGCCGTCTACAAGGACCCCACCACAAACCTGTGGGAGGAGCACAACGGGTACAGCTTCTTCGCCCGCTCCGCCCAGCTGCGCTGCTTCGAGGAGATCCAGACCTCGACCATCGTCGGCATCGACAAGCCGACCGCGCTGCGCCCCGCCATCAAATGGCTGCGCCAGGCCCTCGCAGGCCACTGGGACGGGAGCAGGTACGTGAGCATGCTGGCCGACCCCGGTGACGGGGCCCAGCCCTCGCCCCAGAATCCGGTCGTCAGCGGTTACGACCCGAACATCGACATCGTCCAGTCGGCCGTCTACGGCGCCCTTCCCGTCACCGACACCAAACTGCTGGCCACAGCGGCCCAACTGCGCTCGCAGTGGGAGGAGGGCGGCATCGCCTTCTACCCGATCAACAAGGCCGACAAGGAAGCGTTCGGTATCGGGCCGCTGTTCGGCCGCTACCCGGGCGACGTCTACGACGGTGACACCGCGCACCCGGTGCTCGGCGGCCACCCCTGGGCCCTCTCCACGTGCAACGTCGCTGAGCTGCACTACAAGCTGGCCGCCGAGATCAAGTCGAGTGGCAAGGTACCGGTGGACGACCTGTCCGCCCCCTTCTTCGCCCAGTCCGGCATCGACGCGTCGACGCCCCCGGCGGCAGCCGCCGCCGCCTTGACGGCGACCGGTGACGCCATGGTGCGGGCCGTCATCTACCACAGTGACAACCTGGAGCTCTCCGAGCAGTTCGACGGCACCACCGGCTTCGAGCGCAGTGTCCACAACCTGACGTGGAGCTATGCCGCCTACCTGTCCGCCATGCGGGCCCGGGCCGAGGCCGTGTGACCTGTGGCCGACCGACTCCCATCCCCACCACCACACCGGTCCCGGCCGCGCCTGGCAGCGGAGGAGTGACTGTCCCATGTACGCGAAGTTCCCCGAGGGAGCGGCGAAGCGCACCGACCCCGCTGCGGCGGCCGAGGTTCTCTATGACGCCGTCATCGTCGGCGGCGGGATCTCCGGCGCCCTCATCGCCTCGCGACTGAGCGACGCCGGCAAGAAGGTACTGATACTGGAGGCGGGCCCGGCCGAGGACCTGACCCTGAGGGGCTACGAGGACTACCTCGACCGCTTCTACTCGGCTACCAGCAAGGACAACCAGTCCCCCTATCCGGCCATCCCGAACGCCCCGATGCCTCGCGGCACCGACGCGCGGCGCATCTTCCCGGGCACGTCCGATGCTTCGGCCTACCTCGTGCAGAGTGGGCCCTTGGCCACCGACACGACCTATACGCGGGTCCTCGGGGGCACCACCATGCACTGGGAGGGC
>NZ_JBSFJZ010000032.1:0-126281 GCF_053598315.1 Streptomyces sp. NPDC001153 | reverse complement strand
AGGGCCCGCACCCGCACCAGCCACTTCGCAGCACTCCGCCCCGCCGACCAGCCGGTCGACGGGGCGAAGCAAGGCCCGAATTAACCAACAGCGTCCGGCTTCCGGACGGGGCCCTTCTTCAGGTCTGCCTACGCCAACAGCGCCGGGATGGTCTCCTCGTGGGCCTTCCGCAGCTCCTCCAGGGTGAGCGCGAACTCGCCCTGAACCTCGACCACTGCAGTGGAATCAGACGCGGTGCCGTCCACGACACCGATCCGGGTGGCCGGCAGGCCCCGCGCACCGCACATGTCGTTGAAGCGGACCTCCTCCGAGCGCGGCACCGCGACGATCGCGCGGCCGGCCGACTCGGAGAACAGGAACGTGAACGCGTCCAGGCCGTCCGGTACGACCAGCCGCGCGCCCTTGCCGCCGAGCAGCGCGGACTCGACCACGGCCTGGATCAGGCCGCCGTCGGACAGGTCGTGCGCGGAGTCGATCATGCCGTCGCGGGAGGCGGAGATCAGGATCTCGCCCAGCAGCCGCTCACGCTCCAGGTCGACCTTCGGGGGCAGGCCGCCGAGGTGGTCGTGGACCACCTGGGACCAGGCCGAGCCGCCGAACTCCTCGCGGGTGTTGCCGAGGAGGTAGATCAGCTGGCCCTCCTCCTGGAAGGCGACCGGCGTGCGGCGCGCGACATCGTCGATCACGCCCAGGACCGCGACCACCGGCGTCGGGTGGATCGCCGCCTCGCCGGTCTGGTTGTAGAGCGAGACGTTGCCGCCGGTCACCGGGGTGCCCAGCTGCCGGCAGGCGTCCGCCAGACCGCGCACGGCCTCCGCGAACTGCCACATCACGGCCGGGTCCTCGGGCGAGCCGAAGTTCAGGCAGTCGGACACGGCGAGCGGCTTGGCGCCGGTGGCGGCCACGTTGCGGTACGCCTCGGCCAGGGCCAGCTGCGCGCCCGTGTACGGGTCCAGCTTGGCGTAACGGCCGTTGCCGTCCGTCGCGATGGCGACACCGAGGCCGGTCTCCTCGTCCACGCGGATCATGCCGGAGTCCTCCGGCTGGGCGAGGACGGTGTTGCCCTGCACGAGGTGGTCGTACTGCTGGGTGATCCAGTTCTTGGAGGCCTGGTTGGGGGACCCGACCAGCTGCAGGACCTGGTCCTTCAGCTCCTGCGACGTCTCGGGCCGCGGCAGCTTGTTCGCGTCGTCGGCCTGCAGGGCGTCCTGCCAGTCCGGGCGGGCGTACGGGCGCTCGTACGTCGGGCCCTCGTGGGCGACCGTGCGCGGGTCGACGTCCACGATCTTCTCGCCGTGCCAGAAGATCTCCAGCCGGTCGCCGTCGGTCACCTCACCGATGACGGTGGCGATGACGTCCCACTTGGCGCAGATCTCCAGGAAGCGGTCGACCTTCTCCGGCTCCACGACCGCGCACATGCGTTCCTGCGACTCGCTCATGAGGATCTCCTCGGGCGAGAGCGTGGAGTCGCGCAGCGGGACGTCGTCCAGGGTGACGCGCATGCCGCCGGAGCCGTTGGACGCCAGCTCGGAGGTGGCACAGGAGAGACCGGCGGCACCGAGGTCCTGGATGCCGACGACCAGCTTCTCCTTGAAGGCCTCCAGGGTGCACTCGATGAGGAGCTTCTCCTGGAAGGGGTCGCCGACCTGGACGGCAGGGCGCTTCGACGGCTTGGCGTCGTCGAAGGTCTCGGACGCGAGGATCGAGGCACCACCGATGCCGTCACCACCCGTACGAGCCCCGTACAGGATGACCTTGTTGCCCGCGCCGGAGGCCTTGGCGAGGTGGATGTCCTCGTGCCGCATCACACCGATGGCACCGGCGTTGACCAGCGGGTTGCCCTGGTAGCAGGCGTCGAAGACGACCTCGCCGCCGATGTTGGGCAGGCCCAGGCAGTTGCCGTAGCCGCCGATGCCCGCGACCACGCCCGGCAGGACGCGCTTGGTGTCGGGGTGGTCGGCGGCGCCGAACCGCAGCGGGTCGACGACCGCCACCGGCCGCGCACCCATGGCGATGATGTCGCGGACGATGCCGCCGACACCCGTGGCCGCGCCCTGGTAGGGCTCGACGTACGACGGGTGGTTGTGCGACTCGACCTTGAAGGTCACGGCGTAACCCTGGCCGACGTCCACCACGCCCGCGTTCTCGCCGATGCCGACGAGGAGGGCGTCGCTCTCGGGCGCCTTCTCGCCGAACTGGCGCAGGTGGACCTTGGAGGACTTGTACGAGCAGTGCTCGGACCACATGACCGAGTACATGGCGAGCTCGGCGCCGGTCGGGCGGCGGCCGAGGATCTCCACCACCCGCTCGTACTCGTCCTTCTTCAGGCCGAGTTCGGCCCAGGGCAGCTCGACGTCGGGGGTCGCGGCCGCGTGCTCGACCGTGTCCAGAGGCGTCCGGCTCATGCGCCCACCAGCTTCTTGAGGATCGAGGTGAAGAACGGGAGCCCGTCGGTACGGCCCGTACCGACCAGCGGCTCGACGGCGTGCTCGGGGTGCGGCATGAGGCCGACGACGTTCCCGGCCTCGTTGGTGATGCCGGCGATGTCCCGCAGCGAGCCGTTCGGGTTGAAGTCGAGGTAACGGAAGACGACGCGGCCCTCCGCCTCCAGCTCGTCCAGCGTGTACGCGTCGGCGACGTACCGGCCGTCCATGTTCTTCAGCGGGATGTGGATCTCCTGGCCGGCGCGGTAGTCGCTGGTCCAGGCGGTCTCCGCGTTCTCCACCCGCAGCTTCTGGTCGCGGCAGATGAAGTGGAGGTGGTCGTTGCCGAGCATTGCGCCCGGGAGGAGGTGGGCCTCGGTGAGGACCTGGAAGCCGTTGCAGATACCGAGGACCGGCAGTCCGGCCTTCGCCTGCTCGATGACCGTCTCCATCACCGGCGAGAACCGGGAGATGGCACCGGCGCGCAGATAGTCGCCGTAGGAGAAACCGCCGGGAAGGACCACGGCGTCGACCTGCTTGAGGTCCTTGTCCTTGTGCCAGAGGGCGACCGGTTCGGCGCCCGCGAGGCGGATCGCGCGCTGGGCATCGTGATCGTCGAGGCTGCCCGGGAAAGTGACGACGCCAATACGAGCGGTCACTTGGCCGCCTCCGCGACTTCCGTGGCCTCTTCCACCTTGACGGTGAAGTCCTCGATCACGGTGTTGGCGAGGAAGGATTCCGCAAGATCGTGGATGCGGGCGAGCGCGGCCTCGTCGACCGGCCCGTCAACTTCCAGTTCGAAGCGCTTTCCCTGGCGGACGTCCGAGATCCCTTCGAAACCCAGGCGCGGCAGCGCACGCTGGACCGCCTGGCCCTGGGGGTCGAGGATCTCCGGCTTGAGCATGACGTCGACTACGACGCGTGCCACTGGCACTCCCGGTGTGTGGTGCTGAGCAGGTTCCTTCAGACTACCCGCACAAAATTTCTACGCGAGTAGAGTTGTAGGAATCTACGTGAGGCGCATCACGATCGGGTGTCGGAGTCGTACGCCCGTGAAAAGTTCTGGGAAAGTTCCACAGTCCGCCCCGTTCACCTATTGTCTTCGGACACGCGGACGGATTTAGTCGGGCTTCACTTTGCATTGCCGGGCACTGTACAAATGAATTGGCAATAGCCGATACTCGGCACGTCATCGCCGTTGAGCTGTATCGACGTGCCGCACGAAGGGACCGATATTCGTGGCGCAAAAGGTCGTGGTCACGCTCTTTGACGACATCGACGGCTCGGAAGCGGCGGAAACGATCGCCTTCGGACTCGACGGCAAGTCGTACGAGATCGACCTGAACGAAACCAACGCCAAGAAACTGCGCAAGGCGCTCGCGCCCTACGTCGAGGCCGGCCGCAAGCGGTCGCGCTCCGGCAAGGCGTACAAGCAGACGGAGGTCGCCCCCGACCCGGCGGCCGTCCGCGCCTGGGCCCAGGCCAACAAGATGGACGTCCCCGCCCGCGGACGCATCCCCAAGAAGGTCTACGAGGCGTTCAGCGCCGCGCAGTGAGGCGCGCGCCGGGAGCCGCACGAGCGGCCCGGCCGCATGAGCCCGCGAAGGGGCAGCCCTCAGGGCCCGTCAGCGGACCCTGAGGGCCGCGCACTTGGGCATACCGGGCAGCAGGGGGAGCCGACTTGCGCGACCCCCCTGTTGATCAGCTAATGTCTGGGACACGCCGAGGGGCGAGGCCGAAAGGCCGGAACCCCGAGGAGCGTGCGGGTGTAGTTCAGTAGCAGAACATCCCCCTTCCAGGGGGAAGGCGCAGTGTGCGATTCCTGTCACCCGCTCCGGCACCGCTTGTCACGACCACTCTGGTGGATCAGGTAGGCTGGTGCTCGCACCGATCGGTGGGAGCCGGTCGGGAGCAGTGCGGACGTAGCTCAGTTGGTAGAGCGCAACCTTGCCAAGGTTGAGGTCGCGAGTTCGAGCCTCGTCGTCCGCTCGGGAATGAGACCCCGGTCCACTGGACCGGGGTCTTTTCGTTGTCCGTGATCCGCTCTGACATTTGTCATGCCGGGCGATGACATCGCGCACTGCCGCACCGCTCCGGCCGCCGGGACGCTGGCGTCATGGACTACGACGAACACGAGCACGTGATTGAGGTGACCGACCTCAAGCGCGTCTACGGGGGCGGGTTCGAGGCCGTACGCGGAGTCTCCTTCTCCGTCCCGCGTGGGGAGATCTTCGCCCTGCTCGGGACCAACGGCGCCGGCAAGACCTCGACGGTCGAACTGCTGGAGGGGCTGGCCGTACCCGCCAGGGGCCGGGTCCGGGTCCTCGGCCACGATCCGTACCGCGAGCGGGCCGCCGTACGGCCGCGCACCGGTGTGATGCTCCAGGAAGGAGGCTTTCCGGCCGAGCTCACCGTCGCCGAGACGGCCCGGATGTGGGCGGGCTGTACGACCGGGGCGCGGCCGGAGGCGGAGGCGCTGGAGCTGGTGGGGCTGAGCGGCAGGGCCGGCGTCCGGGTCAAACAGCTCTCCGGCGGCGAGCGGCGCCGGCTCGACCTGGCGCTCGCCCTGCTCGGCGATCCCGAGGTGCTCTTCCTCGACGAGCCGACGACCGGGCTCGACGCGGAAGGCCGCCGGGACACCTGGGAGTTGGTCCGCGCGCTGCGCGACGCCGGTACCACCGTGCTGCTGACCACGCACTATCTGGAGGAGGCCGAGGGCCTCGCCGACCGGCTCGCCATCCTGCACGAGGGCCGTGTCGCCGCCTCCGGCACCCCGGCCGAGGTCACCGCCGGCCGCCCTTCCCGGATCTCCTTCCAGCTGCCCGACGGCTACTTCCTCGGCGATCTGCCCCCGCTGGCCGAGCTCGGCGTGTGCGCGCACGAAACCGACGGCAGGGTCGTACGGCTGCGGACGCGGGAGCTGCAGCCCACCGCGACCCGGCTGCTGGCCTGGGCCGAGCAGGCGGGGGTCGAACTGCGCGGACTGGACGTGCGGTCGGCCTCGCTGGAGGAGGCGTTCCTCGGGATCGCACGCGAGCGGGAGACGGTGGCATGAGCGGGACCGGAACGGGAGCGAGGGGGCGCGGAATGCGCGAGGTGGGAGCGCGAGCCGCCGTGGGCCGGGGCGGGACCGCGGCGGAGGCCGGGAGCCGTGGCGTGAGCGGCGTGCGCGGGGCGGAACGCGGCGGGGGGACGTCGGCGGGCCGGCACCTGTGGGCGCTGGGGCGGGCCGAACTCACCCTGCTCGGCCGCAACCGCGGGGTCGTCTTCACCGCGCTGGCCGTGCCGCTCCTGCTGCCGTTCACCGTGCGGCCGGCCATGGACCAGCTGGATCTGAAGAAGCAGGGGCTGACCATCGGCACCACCCTGCTGACGGCCGCGATCGGCTTCTCCTTCCTCTTCGCCGTCTACACCTCCCTGGTCAACACCTACGTCGCCCGCCGCGAGGAACTCGTCCTCAAACGGCTGCGCACCGGCGAGCTCTCCGACACGGAGATCCTCACCGGCACCGCCCTGCCCGCGCTCGTCATCGGCCTGGCCCAGGCGCTGGTGCTGTGCGCCGGATGCGCGGCCCTGCTGCACACCGGCACGCCCAAGGCGCCGTATCTGATCCTGCCCGGGCTGGTGGCCGGTTATCTGGTCAGTGCCGCGCTCGCCGCGCTCACCGCGTCCTTCACCCGGACCGTGGAGAGCGGCCAGGTGACCGCGATGCCGCTGATGTTCCTGTCGATGGTCGGCTCCGGGATCACGATCCCCACGGAGGTCATGCCGGACAAGCTGGCCACCGTCTGCGACCTGCTCCCGCTGTCCCCGGCGATCCGGCTCGTGCGCGGCGGCTGGACGGGCCAGTTGAGCACCGGGGAGGCGCTCGGCGCCCTGGCGACCGCGTTGGCCTGGATCTTCCTGGCGGTGTTTGCTGTACAGCGGCGGTTCCGCTGGGAGCCGCGGCGCTGAGGGACGGGGGACGCGCGGATGACGGGACGCATACGGCGGTGGCAGCAGCGGCACTGGGGGGAGCGCAGCAAGGCCGAGCGCGTCGAGCTGTACAGCGTCCTCACCTGGCACGGCACGGTCTGGTTCATCATGGGCTGCTGGGTGCTGCTGCCGCTGCCCGGCGGTCTCGCCCACCGGCCGGTCGCTATCGTCCTCGGCGCCCTCCTCGCCCTCGTGGCGGTCCTGCAGTGCGCGCTCACGAACCGGCTCACCAGGACCGTGCTCGACCACTACCTCGGGCGCGCCGAGCTGCCGGCCCGCACCCACCGCGCACCGGCGGTCCTGCTGGGCCTGGCGCTGGCGCTGATCGTGGCGCTCGCCGGGCTGGACGCGGCGACCCCGATGGCGGTCCGGTTCACGATCGGTGGTGTCGTACTTCCCTTCGCGCTGCTGTACGGACTCACGGTCCCGGTCCGGGTGTTCCTGCGTCGGTCGGCGGTGTTCGCGGTCCTGCTCACGGCTGCCGTCGGGCTCGCCGACCGCGACGGCGCCGGGCTGGTGGCGACCGGTGCGATGGCCGTCTTCCAGGCGGTCTTCGCGTTGCTCGCCGGCCGCTGCGGTGCCTGGACCCTGGCCGTGCTGTGGGAGGCGGAGCGGGCCCGCGAGGTGGAGACCCGGCTCGCCGTCGCCGAGGAGCGGCTGCGGTTCGGACGGGATCTGCATGACGTGCTGGGACGGAACCTGTCCGTGATCTCCCTCAAGAGCGAGCTGGCCGTCCAGCTGGCCCGGCGGGGCCGGCCGGAGGCGGTGGAGCAGATGATCGAGGTGCAGCGCATCGCGCAGGAGTCCCAGCGGGAGGTGCGGGCCGTCGTACGCGGGTACCGGGAAGCCGATCTCGGGGCCGAACTGGCGGGTGCCCAGGGCGTGTTGACGGCCGCGGGCATCGCGTGCGAGGTCCGCGCGGAGGCCACGGGGCTGCCCGCCGAGGTGCAGTCCGCGCTTGGCTGGGTGGTGCGCGAGGCCACCACCAATGTGCTGCGGCACGGGGATGCGGACCGGTGTGAGGTGGAACTGCGGGTGCCTGAGGGGCGTGTGGTGCTGACGGTGGAGAACGACGGGGTGACGGGAACCCCTCACGGGGGTGGGGGTTCCGGGCTCGCCGGGCTTCGGGAGCGGCTGGCGGTCGTCGGCGGGACCCTGGAGGCCGGGGCGATCGACGGAGACCGGTTCCGGCTGGTGGCCGAGGTGCCTTTGATGCAGGAAGTGAGTGAAGTCACGTCATGAGCACTCCGGTACGGCTGTTGCTCGCCGATGACGAACACCTGATCCGGGGCGCGCTGGCCGCGCTGCTGTCGCTGGAGGACGATCTGCTGGTCGTCGCGGAGGCGGCCAGCGGGCCCGAGGCGCTGGCGATGGCGCGGGCCCACGCACCCGATGTGGCCGTGCTGGATCTCCAGATGCCGGGCGCCGACGGTGTGAAGGTCGCCACATCCCTGCGCGCCGAACTGCCCGGCTGCCAGGTCCTGATCGTCACCGGACACGGCCGCCCCGGCCATCTGAAACGGGCGCTCGCGGCCGGTGTGCGCGGGTTCGTCCCGAAGACCGTCAGCGCGCGGCGGCTCGCCGAGATCATCCGGACCGTGCACGCGGGAAACCGTTACATCGACCCGGAGTTGGCCGCCGACGCGATCTCCGCCGGTGACTCCCCGCTGACCGCGCGGGAGGCCGAGGTGCTGGAACTGGCGGCCGAGGGGGCGCCGGTCGCGGAGATCGCCGAGCGGGCCGCGCTGTCGCCGGGGACCGTGCGGAACTACCTCTCCTCGGCCGTCACGAAGCTCGGCGCCGAGAACCGTCATGCGGCGGTGCGTCTCGCACGGGAGCGAGGTTGGGTATAGTTGCTCTCGCGCCACGGCGCAACGCGGACGTAGCTCAGTTGGTAGAGCGCAACCTTGCCAAGGTTGAGGTCGCGAGTTCGAGCCTCGTCGTCCGCTCGGGAAGAAGACCCCGGTCCACTGGACCGGGGTCTTCTCGTGCTGCTAGCTCCAGCTCAGACCGGTGAGCCGCTCGTACGCCTCCACGTACTTCTGCCGGGTCTGCTCGACGACCCGGTCCGGCAGCGGCGGCGGGGGCTGCTCGCTCTTCCGGTCCCAGCCGGACTCGGCGGAGGTGAGCCAGTCCCGGACGAACTGCTTGTCGTACGACGGCTGGGCGCGGCCCGGCTGCCACTGGTCGGCCGGCCAGAAGCGGGAGGAGTCCGGGGTGAGGACCTCGTCCGCGAGCACCAGGCTGTCGCCCTCGAAGCCGAACTCGAACTTGGTGTCCGCCAGGATGATCCCCCGGTCGCGGGCGATGTCCCGTGCCCGCGCGTACACGGCGAGGGTCGCCTGGCGCAGCTGGGCGGCGGTGTCGGCGCCGACCTGGCGGGCGACCTCCTCGTAGGAGACGTTCTCGTCGTGCTCGCCGACCTCGGCCTTGGTGGCGGGAGTGAAGATCGGGGCCGGGAGTTCAGAACCGTCGACGAGGCCTTCGGGGAGGGCGAGGCCGCAGACCGTACGGGACTCGTTGTACTCGACCAGGCCGGAGCCGGTGAGGTAGCCGCGGGCCACGCACTCCACCGGGACCATCTTCAGGGACTTGCAGACCAGCGTGCGGCCCGCCCAGTCGGCGGGGGCGCCCTCGGGCACCTCGGTGCTGATCACGTGGTTCGGTGCCAGGTCCCGCAGCTGGTCGAACCACCACAGGGAGAGCTGGGTGAGGACGCGGCCCTTGTCGGGGATCTCCGTGGGCAGCACCCAGTCGTAGGCGGACATGCGGTCGCTGGCGACCATCACGAGGTCGCCCGCCTCGTTCTGGTACAGCTCGCGCACCTTTCCGGTGTGCAGGTGCACCAGGCCCGGAACCTGGATCGGCTCGGGCTTTTCTACGAATCCGGACACGGTTCCTCCCCGTGGTTCTGTCCAAGTGCCTCGATTCTCCCTTATCGGGGGGATCGGTTTCGGTCAGGGGGGTCGGGCTCGGTCCGCCGGCGGTCAGTCGCGTTTGCAGATGCGGTCCAGGAGGTTCGCCGTGGCGCGCTGGACGCGGGGGTCCACATGCCCGGGGCGGTCCAGGGACGGGGACCAGGCGAAGGTGCCGGAGGCGAACACCCAGGCCCCGGAGGGGGCGCGGTAGAGGGAGGTCTCCTGGTGGCGCAGGACGCCGTCGCTGTCGGTGTACGGGGAGTGGGCGAGCAGGATGCGTTCCTCATGCGTGGGCAGCGGGGTGCGCGGGAAGTACCGGTCGGCCTCGCCGGCGACCAGACCCTGGATCTCCTCGCCCTCCTGCGCGCCGGTCGCCTCCCACAGCCAGTGCCCGGCGTTGCGGACGACCAGCGGATGCGGCTCGGGCACCCGGCCCGCGTACTGGATGCCGACCAGCTGCTGCTCGGGCCGGTCGATCTCCCGCCAGAGGACCGGCTTGCCGGGCCCTTTGCGTTTGCGGCAGGTCAGCAGCCGGTCCGGCACGCCGGACGGGGACGGGCCCAGCTCCACCTGCCAGTACATGGTGTTGGCGGAGAGGAAGACCAGTGAGGTGCCGTGGTCGCGGGCGTCCTCCACGGCCCGGCGCATCGGCACCGTCCAGTACTCGTCGTGCCCGGGGAAGACCAGGCCCCGGTAGCGGCCGGGGTCGACGCGGCCGGCGTGCAGGTCGCGGGCGTCGGCGTAGGCGAGGTCGTAGCCGTAGCGCTCGGCCCAGCGGATGAAGTCGTAGGCGTGCCCGACGTGCAGGGGCAGGCCGGCGCCGGCGTAGGGGCGGTCGAAGGAGACCGTGGACGCCGCATCGGCCTCGCCGAGCAGCCGGCCCTTGTCGTCCCAGGCGTGGTAGAGGCTGGCGCCGGTGCGGCCGTCCTCCGGATACAGGTTGTACGCCTGCCAGGTGATGTCCGGCAGCAGCAGGAGCAGGTCGGCGGGGTGGCCGTCGCGGACCGTGAAGGGCACGTGGGAGCGGTAGCCGTCGGCCGTGGTGAGGACGGCCACATAGGCGCCGATGGGCCAGTGCGCGGGCACCTGGAGGCGCCAGGACAGCCACCAGTGGTGGCAGGAGACCGTGCGGTCGGCGGCCAGCGGCGGGGGCTGGACGATGCCGGACAGACGCGGGCTGGTGGTGATCTTCGCGGCGCCGTCGCCGCCGTAGTGGCCGATCCGGTAGATGTCGACGCCGAACTCCTGGGGCGGGTCGACCGTGATGTGGAAGTCGATCGCCTCTCCGGGCGTGACCGCGCCGGTCGCGGTGAAGCCCTTGATCTGGCGGCGCACGTCGTCGGCCGAGCGGGGCCCGGGCACGCGCGGGGTGGGACCGACCCCTTTGAGCGGCTGCGGGCTCGGGTCGACGTACCAGGGCACGACATGACCGGTGTCGTCGAAGTAGGTCTCACTGCCGCGCAGCCAGGGTACCGGGCCCTGACCGAAGGGGTCCGTGACGGCGTGCGCGAGCGCTCCGGACTCCCAGCGGCGGATGTGGTCCGAGGCCATGATCGCTCCCCTCCCTCATGCCCCCCGTGTCGTCCTGTCTCGGTGGTGCTCGCGGTGCTCTCCGTGCTCGGTGATACGCGCAGTCCTCGGGCGTGCTGTCGTATGTCGCACGCTCTTGCCAGGTGCGTGGTCGCTCCCAGCACATCACATAACGCACGGGCTCGGTCACTAGTCGTTGCGAATTGACCTGAAGTGGAAGACAGAGCTCCCGTTTGACGAGCCGTAAGGGCTCCTAAACGAGCCGTACGGGCTTCTCCGGGCGTATCCCGGACGCGGCCAGCCAGTCCCGCAGCGGGCCCGGGTCTCCCTCCTCGATGAGGCTGAGAACCTTCGGTGTCAGGTCGGCGGCGCGCTCGCCGCCCAGCAGCAGGGAGGGGCCGTCCAGCCAGTCCAGGGCGGGCACCGCGCCGGCGGTGTCGACGGCCGCGCAGCACACCATCGCCGTGACGTGATCGGTGAGCAGGTCGCGGGCGGTGCGCGGGGGCTGCAGCGGGAAGAGCGGCAGGCCGCCGTCGTCCCACAGGGCGCTCTCCGGGGTCCCGCCGGTGGCGGCCGCACCGGACCTCGGCGCGGCGGCCTCCTCACGGGCCAGCGCGGCGCTCAGGCCTGCGGCGAGGGCGGCGCTGCGTTCCGTGCCGGGGTCCTCTGCGCCGGGGCCCGCCTCGGCTTCGCGGGCCACCTCGGCTTCGCGGGTCGCCTGCGGCGCCTCGACGGTGCGGGATGCGTCCGCCTCGGCTCCGCCCTCGGCGTCCGGGCTCCCCTCCGCACCACTCGTGCGGGTCTCGTCGCCGGGTGCGGGCGGCACGTGTGGGGCGTCCTCGCCGTCGGCGGCCCGCGGTGTGGAGGGGCCTGCAGGGTCGCGCTCGTAGTCGGCGGGTGGACGGGTGTCCTCGGGGGATCTCTGTATCGCCGCCTCCGTGGGGCGCTCGGTGAGGTGGTGCAGGACTCGGGCCAGGGTGGGGCCGCCGGGGTCGGGGGCCGCGGGGTCGGGGGCGGGGCGGACGCCGAGGGAGTCCAGGACGCGGTGCAGGCGGGCCGCGTCGGCGCGCCAGGTGCGGTCCACGACCTCCTCCGGATACGCCTGCCAGTCCACCGGCGCCCAGTCCGGCCCGGACTCCGCGGGGCCGCCGTGGAAGAGGCGGGCGGCGAGGAGGGACGCGGCCTCGTCGACGACGCCCGGCTCCTCCAGCAGGTCGCACGCGGGCCGCTCGCCGAGCCGGGAGGTGAAACCCTCGGCCAGGCGGTCGCGCCGGGACAGCTCGGTGAGCGCCGCCACCACGCCCGCGTCCAGCCGGGAGGGCCAGCGGCCCATGCGCCAGGCGGGCAGCGCGACCCTGGTCAGCAGCCGGTCCCAGCCGGCGTAGGCGAGGCCCACCTGCTCCTGGGCGACGATCCGCAGGCCGTAGTCGACGGCCTGCGCCCGCTCGGCCGCCGCCGCGGCGACCCCGCGCTCCATCTGCGTCGCGTGCTCCCGGCAGCCGCGCAGCAGCAGCCGGGCCACCCAGCCCAGGGCCGCGCACACGCCGCGTGTCACGGGGCAGCGGCCCGGTGTCGAGGCGACCGCGACCGCCGCGTCCAGGCCGCGCACAAAACGCCGTGCGGCGGCTATGTCGGGGTGCGCCGAGGGGCCCGTACCGGCGATGACCGGGGCGAGGACCGCGCGCAGCTCACCGACCCGCATCCACCACAGGAACGGCGAACCGATGACGAGCACCGGCGCGACGGGCGCGCGGCGGCGGCCCGGGCCCGCCAGCTCGTCCTCGCCGGAAGCGAGGCGCGGGGGCGGGCCGTTGGCCGAGTGCGTGCGGTCCTCCAGCCAGCTGTCGCAGTCCGGGGTGAGCGCTATGGCCGAGGGCGCCGGCACGTCCAGCCGGTCGGCGAGGTCGCGCACCATCCGGTACAGGTCCGGGGCGGACTCCTCCGGGACCGGCACCGTCGGGCTGACGGCGGGGCGGGCCCGGGCCACGACCAGGGCGATACCGGCGGCGGCCAGCAGCACCAGCACGGCGAGCACGCCCACGACCCAGCGGGCCGTGTCCCAGCCCCGGCCGACGAAGTGGCCGGTGGAGCCGCCGGTCAGCAGGATCACCGCGGCGGCCGCGGGCAGCAGGGCCACGGCCAGCGCCCGGCCCCGGACCCGCAGTACGGCGAGGGCCCGGGAGCGCGCGGCCTGCGCGCCCGCCTCCGCACCGATTCCGGTCACGTCCCGCCCTCACCCCCTCGCTGCCGATGCCGTGCTGTCCTGTTGGTGCTCACTCCCCCACTGTGGCACCCGCCACTGACATCGCAATGCCGGTGAGCCAAGTGCCGGAACCTTGCGCGGAACCCTAGTTGGGGCCCCGGCCCCCGTCAGCCATATGGACGATTGCTCACTCGATGGAATGGCTTTGGTCAGAGGTGGGCGACAGACAGCAAGGATCAGGCCCCGGATCGGGGATCCGGGGCCTGCGTCGGGAGGGGACGGATCAGGCGGTGGGCGCCTGACCTGCCCGGGCCGCCTGCTCGGCCCGGGCCGCCTTCGCGGCGATGTCGGTGCGGTGCTGGGAGCCGTCCAGACGGACCCGGCCCACCGCCCTGTACGCCCGCTCGCGCGCCTCGGTCAGGTCCTTGCCTGCGGCGGTGACGGACAGCACCCGTCCGCCCGCGCTGACGACGGCGTCGCCGTCCCGCCTGGTCCCGGCGTGCAGCACGTACGCGTGCGGGGCGTCCTCGGCGGCCACCTCGTCCAGACCGGTGATCGGGTCACCGGTGCGGGGGGTGGCGGGGTAGTTGTGCGAGGCGACGACGACCGTGACGGCCGCGTCCTCGCTCCAGCGCAGGGGCGGCAGGTCGGCGAGGTTGCCGGTGGCGGCGGCCATCAGGAGGCCGGCCAGCGGGGTCTTCAGCCTGGCCAGCACGACCTGGGTCTCGGGGTCGCCGAACCGGGCGTTGAACTCGATCACCCGGACACCGCGGCTCGTGATCGCCAGGCCCGCGTAGAGCAGACCGGAGAAGGGGGTGCCGCGGCGGTGCAGCTCGTCCACGGTCGGCTGCAGCACCGACTCCAGGACCTCGTCGACCAGCTTCGGCTCGGCCCAGGGCAGCGGCGAGTACGCGCCCATGCCGCCGGTGTTCGGGCCCTCGTCGCCGTCCAGGGCGCGCTTGAAGTCCTGGGCGGGCTGGAGCGGTACGACCGTCTCCCCGTCGGTGATCGCGAAGAGGGACACCTCGGGGCCGTCGAGGAACTCCTCGATGACCACGCGGTCACAGGCGGCGGCGTGGGCCTTGGCGGCCTCCAGGTCGTCGGTGACGACCACGCCCTTGCCGGCGGCGAGGCCGTCGTCCTTGACGACGTAGGGGGCGCCGAAGGCGTCGAGGGCCTCGGCGACCTCCTCGGCCGTCGTGCACACGTAGGAGCGGGCGGTCGGCACCGCGGCCGCCGCCATGACGTCCTTGGCGAAGGCCTTGGAGCCCTCCAGCTGCGCGGCCTCCTTGGACGGGCCGAACACCGGGATGCCCGCCGCGCGGACGGCGTCGGCCACACCGGCGACCAGCGGCGCCTCCGGGCCGACGACGACCAGGTCGGCACCGAGGCCGGCGGCCAGCTCGGCGACCGCCTTGCCGTCGAGCGCGTCGACCGCGTGCAGCTCGGCGACCTCGGCGATGCCGGCGTTGCCGGGGGCGCAGTGCAGCGCGGTGACGTCGGGGTCGAGGGACAGGGAACGGCACAGGGCGTGTTCGCGGGCGCCGCCGCCGATGACGAGGACCTTCACGGGGGTCAGCCTAATGGCAAGGTTGCCGAAGGTCGGGGCGCGGGTTTGTTGGGGTTTCCTCCAAAGGGGGCCCGGGAAAGCCCGGTCGGACGCCTGCGAAACCCTGCTCGGGCACCCCTGAGAACGCCCTGCGTGCCCTGCCTACCCTGCATGCCCTGCTCGCGTTACTCGTTCGAGAACTCCTCCACCACCGTCGCGCCCAGCTCCCGCACGATCAGTTCGTGGCCGGAGAGAGCCGACTCGTCCAGGTCCGGGTCGTCGTCCTCGGGGATGTCGTCCTCGGGGGCGACGGGGGGCGGCGGCTCGGGCGCGGCGGCGTGCTGGGGGGCGGGGGCGGACGCGGCAGGTCCGCCCTCGGGGCCTGACTGCGGCGTCGCGGGCGTCTGCGGAGCGGGCTGAGGAGCCGCGGGACGGGGTGCGGCCGGGGCGCCGTAGCCACCGCCGCCTCCCGCGGGGGCGCCGCCGTAACCGCCTCCGCCGCCGAAGCCCGAGCCCCCCGCGGACGGGGGTGCGGAGCCGCCGCCGGACGGGTCGACGACCGCCTCGATCTTCCACTGCACGTTGAACTGCTCGGCCAGCGCCGCCCGCAGCACGTCCTCGCTGCCGCTGCCCGCGAAGTTGTCACGGGCACCGGCGTTGACGAAGCCGAGCTGGAGGGTGGTGCCGTCGAAGCCGGCCACCTGCGCGTTCTGGCTGAGCAGGATCCAGGTGAAGCGGCGGCGGTTCTTGACGGCCTCCAGGATGTTCGGCCAGAGCATGCGGGGGTCGAGGCCACCGGCGGGGGCGGCCGCGGGCGCCGCCGGAGCCGCGGGGGATGCCGGGGGCTGCTGCTGGGCCGGGGCACGGCCGGGGCCCGGAGCCTGCCCCTGGGGCGCGCCGCCCGCCGGTGCCGCTGCCGTGGGCCAGCCACCGGGGCGCCGGCCGCTTCCGGCGGCTGCGGCGCTGGGCCAGGCACCGGGAGCGGCGGGGGCCTGCGCGGAAGGACCGGCCGGGGCGGCGGCACCAGGGGCGCCGGAAGGCGGCACCTGGGCCTGGCCGGAAGGCGCGGGGGCCGTCGGAGCGGCCGGGGTGGCCGGTGCGACCGGAGCGGCGGCTGCCGGAGTCGGTACGGGGGCCGTCGGAGCTGCGGGGGCCGTGGGCGCGGGGGCGGCAGGAGCCGGACCGCCGACACCGGGGCCACCGGCACCAGGACCACCCACGCCCGGACCGCCACCGGAACCCGGACCGCCACCGGCGCCAGGACCACCGGCACCCGGCGCGCTGGAGGCTCGTACGGCCGCACGGGCCGCCGCCGGGCCGCCGCCGGTCGGTACGGAGGCGGCGGCGGGCGGCATGGGGGCGGCGGCAGGTGGCATGGGGGCGCCGCCGTGGGCCTCCGGCCCGGGGACGTAGCCCATCGCGGGCGCGCCGGAGCCGCCCGCGAAGTGGACACCGCGCTCGAGACGGTCGAGGCGGGCCATCACGGACCGCTCGTCTCCATAGGCGGCCGGGAGCAGCACGCGCGCGCAGATCAGTTCCAGCTGGAGGCGGGGCGAGGTGGCGCCGCGCATCTCCGTCAGGCCGGTGTTGACGAGGTCGGCGGCGCGGCTCAGCTCGGCGGCGCCGAAGGTGGCGGCCTGGGCCTGCATGCGTTCCAGGACGTCGGTCGGGGCGTCGAAGAGCCCCTTCTCCACGGCGTCCGGGACGGCGGCGAGGATCACCAGGTCCCGGAGCCGCTCCAGCAGGTCGGCGACGAAGCGGCGCGGGTCGTTGCCGCCCTCGATGACACGGTCGACGACCTCGAAGGCGGCGGCCCCGTCACCGGTGGTGAAGGCCTCGACGACGGAGTCGAGAAGGGAGCCGTCGGTGTAGCCGAGGAGGGAGGTGGCCATGGCATACGTCACACCCTCCGCACCGGCACCGGCGAGGAGCTGGTCCATGACGGACATGGAGTCACGCACGGAGCCTGCGCCGGCGCGGACGACGAGGGGCAGCACGCCCTCCTCGACCGGGATGTTCTCCTTCCGGCACACCTCGGCGAGGTAGTCCCGCAGGGTGCCGGGGGGCACGAGCCGGAAGGGGTAGTGATGGGTGCGCGACCGGATCGTGCCGATGACCTTCTCGGGCTCGGTGGTCGCGAAGATGAACTTGAGGTGCTCCGGCGGCTCCTCGACGACCTTCAGCAGCGCGTTGAAACCGGCCGACGTGACCATGTGGGCCTCGTCGATGATGTAGATCTTGTACCGGCTGCTCGCGGGGCCGAAGAACGCCTTCTCGCGCAGCTCACGGGCGTCGTCCACACCACCGTGAGAGGCCGCGTCGATCTCGATGACGTCGATCGAGCCGGGGCCGTTCCTGGCGAGGTCCTGGCACGACTGGCATGTGCCGCACGGGGTCGGAGTGGGACCTTGCTCACAGTTCAGACAGCGGGCGAGGATCCGCGCGCTGGTCGTCTTGCCGCAGCCGCGCGGACCGCTGAACAGGTACGCGTGATTGACCCGGTTGTTCCGCAGCGCCTGCTGCAGCGGGTCGGTGACATGCTCCTGCCCGATGACCTCGGCAAAGGTCTCCGGGCGATAGCGGCGGTACAGCGCGAGAGACGACACGCATACGAGGTTATAGGCGCCCACTGACAACCGGTCCCGGCCGCCGACCCCGGCCCCGGACCCCGGGAACGCAAGGGCCCCCCACGCACCCGCCAGAGCCGACCTACCCTTGCTGCCTTCCGGCCCTGGGGGAGTTCAGTCAGATAGCGCCGCGTGAGGGGCTGTGCCCAACAGTACCCGATCGCGGCCTGCGCGCCGCAACCGACGGAGGCCTGCGGGAACGAGTTCGCGAGCACTCCCCTCGGTCATGTAATGTTTCCGGCGGAGGATTCGCCTAGAGGCCTAGGGCGCACGCTTGGAAAGCGTGTTGGGGGCAACCCCTCACGAGTTCGAATCTCGTATCCTCCGCAGCCGCCCACCTGGGCAGACGAAGGCTCCGACCGGATCACGGTCGGAGCCTTCGTCGTTCCGTGGTTGCAGTTTTGGTTGCAGTTCCCGGCCACCCCTCGTCGAGGAGGGCAGGCACTGGCAGTGAGCCGGCCCTCGATCGCTGCGCGCCCGCCGGCCGGCTCGGGAGTGATCAGCAGTTGTGAACCCACGACCGCAGGAGCAGCCTGGACGCACGATCGCGGATCGCGTGCAGACCCCTCGACTTCACAGGGATACCCGGACGGCACGGTCCGCTTCCTGGAAACGCCGGCCGGTCCGCCTCTGGGCCTGGGCGGCATGCCCTTCGAGGCCGCCGAGTTCCACGTCCCCGAAAACAGCGTCCTGGCCCTGCACACGGACGGACTGATCGAATCCCAGGTCCGCGACTTGGACGACGCCTGCGAGCTGCTACGCCCTGGGCTCGCCGAACCCGACCGCCCACTGGAGGAGACCTGCGGCCATCAGGCGTTCGCCACCGCCGGCGTCAGCCGTGCCGCGCTCCGCAGCGAACAGGAAGCGGTCAACGCGAAAAAATCTGTGGCTCTTCGCGGCAACCTTTTCGGCCTCTCGGACCACTCGGTGTTGTCCGGCCATGTGGTCGGTCAGATGCAACGGCTGAAAGAGAGCACAGGCATGTCCCTGGAACGAGAGCACAGACATGTCCCCGGCCCACCCACGTCATCGGTGGCATCCCGCGTCGGCGGCCACCGTGCCGACGGCGGCGCCCGCGGTGGTCGCCCGAAGCATCGTGGCCGTCGGTTGCTCGCGCGTCGGGGTTTCTGGGCGGGCCTCGTCATGGTGGTCGTGGCCGGCTCGGCTGTCGTGGTCAGCCAGGCTTCGGCGCAGCAGACCCTGGATCTGAAGAAGTGGTACGTGCTGGTCAACCGCAACAGCGGCAAGGTGCTGGACGACCGCGCCTTCGCCACGAACGACGGCGCGGCGGTGGTGCAGTGGGCGCGCCACGGCGAGGCCAACCAGCAGTGGCGGCTCATCGACGCGGGTGACGGGTACTACCGGCTGCAGAACCGGAACTCCGGCAAGGTGCTGGACGACCTCGGCTGGTCGAAGACCGCCGGCTCCGCCATCGTGCAGTGGAAGGACCTGAACGGCACCAACCAGCAGTTCAAGCTGGCCAAGTCGCCGGGCGGCTATGTGCGTTTGGTCAATCGCTTCAGTGGCATGGCCGTCGAGGTCCACAACGCCGCCAAGGCCGACGGGGGCGACGTCGTCCAGGATCGCGACCGGGGCGGCGCCGATCAGCAGTGGCAACTCGTCCCGGCCGGGAGTGTCGGCAGCGCCGGTACGCCCACCGCGCCGGGCGGCAGCGTTCCCACCAGCCAGGCTCCGAGCGGCTCGCACCCGTCGTCGCCGTCGTCTCCCGAGGCTGGTGGCGGCAGCTCGACGACACGTTTCATGGGCAGTAGCACGGTGCTCATCGGCGGCTCGATGTCCGACGCCTCGGCGGCCGCCGCGCCGTTCGACGTGCGGTACGCCTATGTGCACAGCCAGCCCGCGCCTTCATCGGACTACTACTCGGCAGCGCGCTGCCAGGACGGGTGGTCGAACTGGTGGGGCTGCTGGAACGGCAGCACCACGGCGCCCGGCACTTACGTGACCTGGCGGGACTCCGTGGCGGCCCACGCGACGTACAAGGGCAGCCCGCGCCCGCAGAAGATGCTCTGGACGTGGTACTCGTTGCGCGACCTCGGAGATGCGGCAGGCCAGGGCGACGGTCCGGGCGAGGTCCAGGCCATCAACCGGCTTGACCTGCTCACCCGGTACCTGAACGACTACCGTTTCTTCCTCCAGAAGATCGGCACGTCGCGCGACATGATCGACCTTGAGCCCGACTTCTGGGGCTACGTCCGGTCGCTCGGCGATCCGCACAAGGTTGCCGCACAGGTCTCGGCCGCCAACCCGACCGATTGCGGATCCCAGGAGAACAGCGCCGCCGGACTCTCCCGCTGCCTGATATCGATGGCGCACAAGTACGCGCCGAACACCGCCGTGGGGATGCACCTTTCGTGCTTCGACTGGCAGACCAACACACAGGCATGCGTCAAGGACTACGCAAGCCTCGGGGCACAGAACGCCGACCTCCTGGTCACCGACGTGTCGGACCGCGACGCAGGCTGGTACGCACAGCCGGCCCACGGCGGCAGTGACCACTTCTGGACCGACCAGAAGGCCGCCGCCGCGCTGCAGTTCTACAAGACGATGGCCGAGTCCGTGGGCAAGCCGGTGGTCCTGTGGCAGATCCCCGTGGGCAACATGGCGCAGAACAACACCCTCAACCATTACAAGGACGACAAGGTGGACTGGTTCTTCGGGCACATGGACCAGGTCGCGAACGCCCATGTCGCCGGGCTGCTGTTCGGTCCGGGGCAACAGGAACAGACAACGGTCGAGTCCGACGGCGGAAACCTGATCAGCAAGACCATCGCCTACCACAACTCAGGTGGCACAGCGCTCAAGTAGGCGAAGGCACGAATGCGCCCCCATCTCCCCGATGGGGGCGCGTTTTTGTCATCTTCGCCGGGCTGAGGACTTCTCGGCCGGCGTCGGCCATGCCGCCGTCGGTGCGGGCGTCGATCGAGGCGGCCTTGGCGAAGGGGATGATGGTGCTGACAGGTGACGGCGCAACGCCGAACCGGGACGTCGGCGCCCACGCCGCGCAGGATCAGGAGCACACCCATCTGCCGGACAAGGCCCGCCGGGCCTCCGCCTGGTCCCCAAACGATGGGAACCCCAGCCGACGTACGGCTGGGGTTCCTCGATGCGGTGGGTGTCGGTCAGCGGGTGGAGGTGCCCGCGCCGTAGACCGCTCGTCTACGTGCCGGTGCACCGCACCCGGTCGCGGTCACCGTGGATCAGGCAGGTCAGCGCTGCAGGGTGAGGACACCCGGCCGCCACGGCAGTCGGTCGTAAGGGCCGGTCGCGGCGGGGGACTTGCCCTGGTAGAGGAACTGCAGGTTGCAGGGGTCGACGGTCATGGTCTGGTCGGGGTTGGTGCGGACCAGGTCGCCGTGGCTGATGTCGTTGGTCCAGGTGGCGCCGCTGTTGGCCTTGCCGGCGAAGGGGTTGCTCTCGCCGGCGGCCTGCGGGGTCCAGGAACCGCTCAGGCTGGTGGCGGTGAAGGAGCGGAAGTAGCGCTGCTCGTTCGCACCCCGCGCCTCGACGATCATGAGGTACTGGTTCTGGTCCTTGACCTTGTAGACCTGCGGCGCCTCGAACAGGTTCATCGTCGTGTCGCTCATGACCGTCGTGTAGGACGAGCCGAAGTTGCCCGGGAAGTTCCCGATCGGCATGCTCGCCCGGTAGATCTTGCCGTTGTCACCGGCGAAGAACAGGTACATGTTCTGGTCGTCGGCGATCAGGGTCTGGTCGATCGGGCCGGTGGGGGATTCAGTCTTGGGGATGCTGCCGGTGAACAGCGGCTGTGGCGCGGACCAGCCGTTGGGGTCGGTGGGGTCGCTGGACGTGCGGTAGACGAAGGGCGACGCGCCCCACTGGGACGCCAGCACCCAGATCTTCTTGGGCGCGAAGTAGAACAGCGTGGGCGCCACCGCGGACTGGCTCATCCCTGCCTGGCCGGCCGACGCCATGTCCGACCAGTTCGTGAAGGGCCTGAACATCATCGAGCCGTACGACGATCCCGACACGCTCGACGCGTAGACCAGGTGCTTGCCGTTGTACACCACGTCGGTGAAGTCCTTCACCGCGTCCCACCCGTTCGCCGGCTGCGCCAGCGCACCCGTCGACGTCCACCGGTACGTCGACGGAAGAGCACACGCGCCGCCCGTCGGCGCGGGCGTTGACGGGGTCGACGGCCTGATGTTCCAGTGCTGGTTGGCGCCGCCGGCCGAGTCCCAGACCTGGACGGGGGTGCCGTTGGCCGTCCGGCCGCCGGGGATCTCCAGCGCGCGGCCGCTGGCGACGTTGGTCAGCGTGTAGGAGCCGTCGTCGTTCTGGTGGGCCCGCCAGTGCTGGTTGGCGCCGCCGTTCGGGTCCCAGACCTGCATCCTCGTGCCGTTGCCCGTCTGGTTGCCGGGCTCGTCCAGTGCCCGGCCGCTGGCGACGTTGGTGAACGTGTAGGAGCCGTCGCTGTTGCGGCCGGCCCGCCACTGCTGGTTGGAGGCGCCGGCGGCGTCCCACACCTGGAGCGGGGTGCCGTTGCCGTTGTATCCCGCGGGCTCGTCGAGAACGCGTCCGGCGGCCACGTCGGAGAGCGTGTAGACGGTGCCGGAGGTGATGCCCCCGCCCGGCGTGCCGCCGCTGCTGCCGCCCAGGGCGGTGAGTACCGCGTTGTAGGCGGGTTTCTTGTTGCCGCCGGCGTCGAACAGCAGCGGGTTCTCACCGGTGCGCCAGGAGTCGCTGTCGCGGATGCCCCACACCGTGATGCCCGTGCAGCGGGCGACGTTCATGCACGCCTGGACGGCGCCTGCGTACGCCGTCGGCGACGCCTGGGCGATGTCGAGCTCGGTGATCTGGACGTCCACGCCGAGCGCGGCGAACTTGGACAGGGTGGTCTGGAAGCTGGCCGGCGGGCCGCCGGCGCCGAAGTGGCTCTGGAAGCCGACGCAGTCGATCGGTACACCGCGCGACTTGAAGTCCTTGACCATGTTGTAGACGCCCTGCGTCTTGGCGTCGGTCCAGTTCTCGATGTTGTAGTCGTTGTAGCAGAGCTTGGCGGAGGGGTCGGCGTTCCGGGCGGTGCGGAAGGCTTCCTCGATGAAGCCGTTGCCGAGTACGTCCTGGAAGACCGAGCTGCGGTGCTGACCGCTGCCGCCGTCGGCGAACGCCTCGTTGACCACGTCCCAGGCGTAGATCTTGCCCTTGTAGTGGCTCATCTCGGTCGTGATGTGGTTGTCCATCACGCTGCGCAGGGTGTTGGCGTCGGTGATGGATCTGACCCAGCCGGGCAGTTGCGAGTGCCACACCAGGGTGTGGCCGCGCATCCGCTGCCCGTGCGCGGAGGCGTGGCCGACGATCGAGTCGGCCGGGCCGAAGTTGAAGGTGCCGCGGGACGGTTCGGTGGTGTCCCACTTCATCTCGTTCTCCGGGGTGATCATGTTGAATTCCCGGTCGAGAATGGCGGAGTACGTCGAGTCGCCGAGCCTGCCCGAGGACACCGCCGTACCGAAGTAGCGGCCGCTGCCGGCCGCTGCACCGGCCAGGGTCGGCGTGCGGGCATCCGGCGTGCGTGCGGCCTGGGCGACCAGGGGTACGGCAGCACCCGCGGCGGCGAGGACCACGGCGGCGGCGAGCACCCGGCGGGTAGCCGGACGGCGGCGATGAGAGCGGTTCTGATCTGACAACGGCATGTCCTTCTGGCACAACGGGCCTTGATCCGGCCCCGGTTACCCGCCAGTTGCCGCCACGCACACAAAGGTTGCCGCGACCGAGGGAAGAATTTTCACGGCCGCCGTCACCATCCCCACCACGTTCCACGGCGACCCGCCGGCCACCATGGAGGCCGCCTACGGCCTTCACCGGGTCGGGACGAACCCTCCCCGGACCGACGCGGAGCCGCCCGAGCCCTGCGCGTCGACGCGGTAGCCGTCGCCCGCGGCACTGCGCACGCCGGTGCCGTTGTTGAACTGGGCGGCGAACTCATAGCTCCCGGCGGGCACGGTCAGGCCCGGCTTGAGGACCCAGCGGTAGACCAGCGTGCCGCCGGCCTCCTGGGTGGTGACGGTGAAGTCAGCACTCGGCAGGGTCTGCCAGGTGCCGGTGATCTTCACCCCGCCGGTCTGCACGATCCGCATCTCGACCGTGAGCGTGGTGAGCGGCCGGGTCGTCTTGAGGGCGAGGTTGCTCTGCGTCCAGTAGACGCTGCTGTGCGGGTCCACCGAGCCGGCCGACCACAGCGGCCCGTCCTGGCTCTCGCCGGCGGACGGTGATGGACTGGTGGCCGACGGAGTCGGGCGCGCGCTGCTGGGGGTGGTGGCCGGGGCCGGCGCGACAGGGGTGGGGCGGGCCGATGTCGGGTGCGGGGAGCCGGCGGTCGGGGACGGGGTGGCAGGCGTGGTCACGGTGGCCGACGGCGACGAGTGCGCGACGATGGCGGCGACGGCGAGGCCGCCGGTCGCCAGGATGCCGGTGGCGGCGAGCCCGGCGAGCGCGACCCTGGTCCCGGACCTCGCGAACGGCCGCGCGCGGTGACGGACGGCGGGGCCGGCCATGCCGCGTTGCACCCGGGCCAGCATCCTCGCACGGTCGGGCCGGTGGGCCTCGGCGGCCTCGCGCAGCCGACGGGCGATCTCCTCGTTCACCGGTTCCTCCTCCCTGCCACCAGGTCCCCGACCGCTCGCGCGCCCAGTATCCTTTCCAGCTCGGCCATTCCCTTCGAGGTCTGGCTCTTCACCGTACCGACCGATATGCCCAGCGCTGCCGCCGTGTCCTTCTCCGACAGGTCGAAGGCGTGCCGCAGCACCACGCAGGCGCGCTTGCGGAACGGCAGCCGGGCGAGCGCCGCGCGGACGTCCAGCACGGCCGCCATGTCCGGCCCGTCCACCTTCTCGGGGCTGCGGGACCAGAACAGCGTGATCCGGAGTCGCTCGCGCACCGCGCTGCGGATCCGTCCGCGCGCCAGGTTGGCCACCACACCGCGGGCGTAGGCGAGCGGGTGGTCGGCCTGCCGGAACCGGTCCCAGCGCTGCCACAGGGCGACCAGGGCATCCGCCGCGAGGTCGTCCGCCGCGTCACTCTCGCCGGTCAGCAGGTGTGCTAGACGGGCGAGTTCGGCATAGTGGCGTTCGAAGAATTCGTGGAACTCCGCGGACGCGTCATCGAGGACCATCCCCCGGTCGCCCTCTCCTGGCAATGACGTGCGCGTTGGTTGCGCGTTGAACAATAGGGGCGGCAGCCTAACAGGGCCCAGCCCGGGATTCGAACAGCGGTCGTGCTCGGTCACGGGCCGGTGAAGGCTGACCGGCGGGCTGGTCAATGCCGGGCGAACTGGACGCCGGTCGGCTGCACCGTCGCACCCGCACCCCCGCCCGCCGCCGACCCGGCACCGGACAGGGCGGCCGCCCGCGCGCCTGCGGCGGACTCGTCGGCTGCCCGCCCGGCACGGGTTCCGCTCCCGGGGAGAACGGTCAGAGCCAGGCACGCCAGCACACCGACGACCATCAGCCCCAAGGGAATGCCCGTGCCCAGTCCGCGCCTGCGCCACGACTGCGGCGCGGCATGCTTCGTTGCCCTCATGCCCGTCCATCCGGTAGTTCGACTCGGCCTTCCGGCTCCCAGTTGCCGCAGGAGACGAGAAGGTTGCCGCCACGACACCGATTTCCCGGCGACCGGTGCACCGCACGAAAGGGATCCGAAGAACATCGGACACGGCGGCCGTCCCGGCCTGCCGTTCGGCGGCATCGGCGAAAGCGGCCACCCGCACCCCACGCCGCAACCGTGCCTGACAGGTGGATGGTTGTCCGGCACCGCGTTCCGCCGGAACGATCCATTCTGTGAGCCCTTGATCCATCTCATGTCAGGACGCTGCATTGCCCTTACCGAATGCATGTACGACTGGCTCCACTGGCCCCAGCAGAAGGAGGCAGAGGCGTGGTATCAGGCCATGGCTCGCACGGCTGGATTCTCCGTGACCGCCTTGTCGCAGGCGGCCGCCGGAAAACGGCTGCCGTCACTCGCCGTCCTCCAGGGGTACGTGCGTGCCTGCGGGGGCGACGCCGCGGAGTGGGAGGCGCGCTGGAAGGAGACGGAGGCGGCCGCCGCGGGAGCGGTGCGCCTTTGCGCCGTCCTTCGTGTCGGTGATCGACACCAGCAGCAACACCGTCACCGCCACCGTCCCCGCCGGGGTCGACACGAGCGGCCTGGCCATCCCCCCGGACGGCACCCACGTCTACGTGCCCGACGCCGGCTCGAACGACGTGTCGGTGATCGACACCAGCAGCAACACCGTCACCGCCACCGTCCCCGCCGGGGTCGACACGAGCGGCCTGGCCATCCCCCCGGACGGCACGCGCGCCTACGTTCCCAACACCGCATCGGCCACGGGCACCGTCTCGGTGATCGACACCAGCACGAACACCGTCACTGCAACCGCCACCGTCGGCCCAGCCGGCGTGGGCCCGAGAGGCGTGGCTATCACCGCCGCCAAGCGGCCCTCCTTGACGATCGCCAAGAGCCACACGGGGAACTTCGCCGTAGGAAGACTCGGTACCTACACCATCACCGTGGGCAACAACGGCTCCGGCTCCACCGACGGCACCGCAGTCACCGTCCACGACACGCTTCCGCGAGGATCGATGCGTGCTCGCTGTCATCGCACGCCGGCAGAAGGGGCAGGTCACCGTCTTTACCTCGCACGTGGACGACCTCGAGAAGCTCCTCCCGGACACCGTCGTCGTCAAGAAGGTATGACCCGGCGCCCTGGTCTCGGCTCTGGTCTCATTCGTACCCGCCCAGCACCGTCCACCGCCCTCCCCATGCCCTTCCCGGTGCTTCCGGCCCGCCCGTCTACCGCGTCACCCGCACCGGCGCCGACACCGTCACCTGGTCCAGTTCCGAGACGCGGATCGTCGCCTTCATCGTCCAGGTGCCGGGGAGGAGAAGGTCGAGGGAGTCGGTGGACCAGTAGCCGCCGCGGTCGGTGAGGCGGGTGTCGAGGGGGCCCAGGTGCCGGGCGGGGAGGGTGAGGGTGACGCGGAGTTCGGGGACCGTGGACAGGCCGCCGTCGGGGCCGTAGACCACCGCCTGCACGGAGGTGCGGCCGACGCGGCCCGGGTCCAGGGTGATCTGGACCTTGCCGTGGCCGCCGGGGGTGCCTACGTCGAAGGGGATCGTGGTGACGGAGGCCGTCGGGATGCCGTCGGCCGGGTTTCCGCTCGCCGCCGCCTCCTCGGCCGCGCGGCCGGGCACCGTGCTGGTCAGCAGGGTCGTCAGGGCCAGGACCACCGCGGCGACGGCCGCTTCCGCCAGCACCGAGCGGCGCAGGACGGGGAAGGGCGGGGGCGGGGGCGGGGGCGGCGTCGGGGGTTCCGGGGGAAGCGGGGGGCCCGTGGCCGGTTCGGGGACGCGGGCGGCGGCGACGCGGGGTTCCCGGGTCAGGCGGGTCGTCCAGGTGCGGGAGCAGGCCGCCGCCAGCAGGAGCGCGATGACCGCCGCCAGTTTGGCCAGCAGGGTACGGCCGTACGTCGTGTCCGTGAGCGCCTGCCAGGAGCCGAGGCCCCGCCAGGACTGGTAGACGCCGGTCAGGACGAGGGCCGTCACCGAGGCGGAGGCCAGGCGGGAGAAGCGGGCCAGGGTGGTGAGGGAGGTGCGGGGCAGCGTGCGCAGGAGGGCCGCCAGGCCGCCCAGCCAGGTCCCCATGGCCAGCAGGTGGAGCGTGGCGGCGGTGATGGCCAGGGGGACCTGGATGCCCGCCGAGGCGTGTTCGGCCGCCGTCCAGGTCAGGGCCAGGGGGAGGGAGAGCGCTCCGGCCACGGCGAGCGTCGTACGGCGCGGGAGCCTTCTGCGGCGGGCCCGCAGGAGCGCCATGCCGGCGCCGGCCAGGAGCAGCAGCGTCAGGCGGGTGAGCAGGAGGGCGCCGGGGCGGGTCGTGGCCGTCTGGGTGAGGGAGCTCACGGAGAGCGTGGGCGGGGTGCCCTCCTCGTAGGGGGTGCGCAGGAGGTAGAGGGCGGCTGTCGTGGCCAGGAGGGTCCAGGCGGCGGCCAGCACCGGGGTGCGCAGCGGGGCCGCCGTCGGCGGGCGGCAGTACGCCACGAACGCCGCCGCGCCGAGCAGGAGGGCCAGGGAGAGGTAGGCGAGGTAGCGGGCGATGTTGTACAGGGCCGCCGTGACGGGGTTCTCGGCGTCGTCGGGGGCCGGGCTCGCGGTCGTCGCCGTGCGGGTGCCGACGGAGAAGGTGAGCGCGCCGGAGACCGGGTGGCTGTCCGCGGACACCACCCGCCAGGCGACCGTGTAGGTGCCGGTGGCGAGCTGGGCGGGGAGGGAGACGCGGGCCGTGTCCGGGCGGCCGGGGGCGTGCTCGGCGGGACCCGTGGTCAGCCGGTGGCCCGCGGGGTCGTAGACGCGGAAGGAGTCGGTGAGCAGGCCGACCGACTCGCTGAAGGTCAGGGTGACGTGCCGGGGGGCCGTGCGCAGGAGGCCGCCGTCGGCGGGATCGGTGGTGCGCAGGGCCGCATGGGCGGACGCGGGGGCCGCCGTGACCAACAGCAGCATGAAGAGGCCCGCGCAGAGCAGGCCGAGCCGTCGTGGCCATCGGCGCCGGTCGCCCAGCAGCACTCGTGCCCTCCCTCGCCGCCTGTCCTCCGTATGAGTACGCGCAGAGCGGCCGGAACGCTCACCGCGCGGGCGATCGGCCGCAGTGCTACCAGGTCGGCCGGGCCGAGACACCGCCGTCCACGGTCAGGTCGTGGCCGGTGATCCAGCTCGCGAGGGGTGAGGCCAGGAACACGCAGGCGTCGGCCACGTCCTCGGGGCGGCCCAGCCGGCCGGTGGGGACGGCGGCCAGCCAGCGGCGTACGCCGTCCGGCCAGGCCTCCGCCAGGCCCTCCCGGTCGATCAGGCCGGGCGAGACGGCGTTGACGCGGATGCCGTCGGGCCCGTACTCCAGGGCCGCCGCGCGGGCGTGCATGACCACCGCCGCCTTGGCCGCGCTGTAGTGGGCGTGCCCCGGAGCGGGACGGGCGGCCTCGATGGAGGCGATGTGGGTGACGGTGCCGCCGCCGTGTGCGCGCATATGGGCGGCGGCGGCCTGGGTGCAGGCGAAGACGCTGGTCAGGTCGGTGTCGACGACCGTGCGCCACGCGGCCGCCGTCATGCCGGGCAGGGGCTGGACGGGCTGGACGGCCGCGTTGTTGACGACGGCGGTGAGCCGGCCGCCGGACCAGTCCGTGACCTCCCGGACCAGGCGGTGGCAGGCGTCCTCGTCCCTCAGGTCCGCCTGGAGCACGACGGCCTCGCCGCCCGACTCACCGATCCTGGCCGCCACTTCCCCGGCCGCGTCCACCGCCGTACGGCAGTGGACGGCCACCGCCGCGCCCTCCTCGGCGAAGCGCAGCGCGATGGCGCGGCCGATGCCGCCGCCCGCGCCGGTCACCAGGGCGGTCTGTCCGGCGAGCAGGTTCCGCGAGGCCGGCTGGTGCCGCGGGTTCGGCGGGTTCCCGTTCATGGGCGGCACAGTTGCGTGATCCGGGCCGCCTCGGCCGGATAACGCGCCGTCAGGTCGGCCGGGTTCCCGTGTTCGTAGTCCGCGTAGGTGAATCCGGGCGCCATCGTGCAGCCGAAGAGCGTCCACGCGCCGCCCGGCGCCACCCGCGCGCCCATCCAGGTGCGGGCCGGCACGGTCAGCTGGAGGTGCTGGCCGGTCAGCGGGGCGGGGCCGAGGACGGCGGTGCGGGTGCTGCCGTCGGGAGCGAGCAGGAGCAGGTCGAGCGGGTCGCCGAGGTAGAAGTGCCAGATCTCGTCGGTGGGCAGGCGGTGCAGGGCGCAGAAGTCGTCCGCGGTGAGCAGGACGACGATGGCGGACCCCGCCGGCCGGCCGTCTGGGCGCTCCGGCCCCTCCCAGGTACGCCGGAACAGTCCGCCCTCTCGGGGGAGGGGTTCGAGGCCGTAGTGGGCGATCAGATCGTCCGGCGTCATGGTCACCCCGGGAAGGCTACCGCGCGCTCCAGGAAGGCGAGTTGGGCGCGCTTCTCCGGCAGGTACACATCGGGGAGGTCCACCTCGGGCAGGACGACCGCCGGGCCGCGCACGAAGCCCTGGCGTTCGAAGCGGGCGATCGCCCTGGTGTTGCGTACGTCCGGGTCGGCCACGAGCCGGCGCCGGTCCAGGGCCCGCAGCGCGTACGTCGTCATCACGGTCAGCAGCGCCGAAGTCCAGCCGGGGCGTGGGTCGTCGGGGTCGGCCGGGCCGAGGAGGACGTGGACGCCCAGGTCGCCGGGGCGGACGGCGTAGCACTCGCCGACCCGGTCGGCGGCCGGCTCGTACGTCTGGAGCAGGGCCGCGGGTGCGCCGTCCCTGGTGACGAGGAGGTCGAGGCCGGCCATGTGGGCTTGAAGTGCTCTCCCGGCTGAAGCCGGGAGATTCCCTCCTACCTTGCGGTGGCGGGCTTGACGCTGCGGGGGCGCCTGACGACTGCCCTTCCGGCAGCCGGGACGAGCGCGTGGCCCATCCGGTACAGGTGCAAGACATTCCGTGCGGCGTTGTGGTCGGCGTTGTCGGACCAGCCGCAGCCTTCGTTCTTGCACACGAACACGGCCTGGCACTCCCGGCTGCCCGGCGTGGTGAAGCCGCACATCGAGCAGCGTTGGGAGGTGCCGGGGGCGGGAACCTTGTGCAGGGTGCCGCCGTGGCGGGCGGTCTTGTACGTCAGCATCGTCACAGCGCGCCCCCACGCCTCTTGGCTGATGGAGCGGTTGAGGCCGGACTTCTGGGCGACGTTCTTCCCCGGGTTCTCGACGGTGCCTCTGGCACTCTTGACCATGTTCGGAATGTCCAGTCTTTCCACCACGATCACGCCGTACGTGCGGGCGATGTGGGTGGTGATCTGGTGCTGCCAGTCACTCGCCCTGCGCTTGGCTGTCGCGCGGAGGCTTGCGATCTGGTCGTAGGTCCGCTTCAGCCGGTTGGAGGTTTTCTGGCCCGGCTTGCGGAAGCTCTTGCGGTGCGCGGCCCGCTTCTCCAGGCGGAGCAGCTTGGCCTTCTCGTCGGGGTTCAGCCACTTGTCCGGGTCGGCCGTGCCGTCCGGGAGGCGGGCGGGGCGACCGTGGTCCTGGTGGTTGCCGTCGGACAGGGCGAGCGGGATGTTGACTCCGGCGTCGATGCCGACCTCGGGGCCGGTGTGCGGCTCGGGCGCGGTGTCGAGGGTTTGGACGCGGAAGGCGATGTGCCAGCCGAGTGCGTCTTTGACCAGTCGGGCGCCGGTGATCTTGTTGTCGGTGTTTGCGTTCTTCCCGATGGAGAGGTCTTTGGTCCAGCGGAAGCGGACACGGCCGACCTTGGGGATGTTGACCATGCCCCAGCGGCGGTGTACGCGCTTGATCTGGAGGTCGCGGCCCTGCGGGACGTCCACGCTCATCGCCGTGCGGAAGCGGGCCTTGAAGTTCGGTGCTTCGGCCCGCCCCTCCCAGCAGTTCTTCCATGCCTGGAAGTACGTTTTGAGAACCGCCCGCGCGGCCTGGGCGGGAAGGGCCGCAAGCCAGTCGATGTCCTTGCGGGCCTGGCGGATCGCGGCGTCCGCCGAGGCAAGCGTGCGCTTGTCCTTCGGCAACATCGTCCACCAGTCGTGCAGGAGGTTCCACGTGGTACGGGCGGTGTGCGCCTGGGCATCGACGAGCCGGACCTGCGGAGCGGTCAGCGCTAGCCGGGCGCGATGCCCGAACTGCCGCTTCTCCCGCACACGTTCCGTTGCCAAGCGATCACAGCAGCATTTGGTTCATGTCGCCACGCTGGAATCCAAATCCCGATGTACGCACGGGCCGACATGTTGTGCACAACCTTCATGTCCACTTGGTGTTTGTCACCAAGTACCGGCGCAGGGCCATGACAGGCGAGATGCTGACGCGCTGCGAAGAGATCATGCGAGAGGTCTGCGAGGACTTCGAGGCTGAACTGAAGCAGTTCAACGGCGAAGAGGACCACGTCCACCTGCTCGTGCACTACCCGCCCAAAGTCCAGCTCTCCAAGCTGGTCAACTCCCTCAAGGGCGTCTCCTCCCGCTACCTGCGGCAGGAGTACGACGCTCACGTCCGCCGCTACCTGTGGGCGGCCGCTTCTGGTCCGGCTCCTACTTCGCCGGAAGCTGCGGCGGGGCGCCGCTGACCGCCGTTCGCCAGTACATCGAGAACCAGCAGCGCCCCGTGTGACGGCCGTCGTGAGCGCGGGTCAACAGCGCGGATCCGCGCTCACAGCCGAGGCCAGAGCAGCCCTGAGATGCGCTTCACCTCCGCCCTGAAGGGCGGAGCACTGCACAAGATCAAAGGTAGATGGGGATGCCCCAGGCGTCGCGGTACGTCTCGGTGGCCTCTTTAGGTTAGCCTTGCCTAATTTTCTTGGAAAGTGATCGTACGCGAGGCGCGTAAGGAAGGGCCTGCGGACCACCCCGGCTGCGCCGTGCGTGCCGCCGGGCGATCATCGAGGCATGGACGTCACGCTGCACCTCGCCCAGGACCCCGACGCCGACGCGCTGCTCGGGCGGTCCCCGCTCGCCGCACTCACCGGCATGCTGCTCGACCAGCAGGTCCCGATGGAGTGGGCGTTCAAGGGGCCCCGCACCATCGCCGACCGGCTCGGCGTCGCGCCCGCCGGGGATCTCGACGCGCACGACATCGCCGCGATGGACCCGGAGGCCTTCGCCGCGCTGCTCGCCGAGAAGCCGGCCGTGCACCGCTACCCGGGCTCGATGGCCAAGCGCGTCCAGCAGCTGTGCCAGTACCTCGTCGAGCACTACGACGGGGACGCCGAGGCGGTCTGGCGGGGCGTGCCGACCGGTTTGGAGCTGCTGAAGCGGCTGGAGGACCTGCCCGGGTTCGGCAAGCAGAAGGCCCAGATCTTCCTCGCGCTGCTCGGCAAGCAGCTCGGCGTCACACCCACGGGCTGGCGTGAGGCCGCGGGGGCGTACGGCGAGCGCGAGTCCTTCCGGTCGGTGGCCGACATCACCGGGCCCGAGTCGCTGGCCAAGGTCCGGGCGCACAAACAGGAGATGAAGGCGGCGGCCAAGGCGGCGAAGGCCTCCGGCAAGCCGGGCCGGTAGAACGCTTCACCCGACCGGCCTCTTCACCCACCGGCCTCTTCACCGACCGGCCTCTTCACCGGCCGGCCGCTTCACCCGACCGGCCTCTTCCTGGTGGCCGCCCCGCTTCCGCCGTTCGCAGCATGGACCATGACCGAGGCACCGAACAGCGGTCCGGAGTGGGGCCGTGAGTACGACGACCGGAACGTCCATGCCACCACGCCGCCGGGCGAACACCGTGAGCCCGAGCCGCCGTTCGAGGGCCCCCTGCACGCCCTGTCCCGGGCCGCCTGGCAGGTGGTCATGGTCACCGGGACCGCCTCACTGATCCTCGGCGTCCTGGTGCTCGTCTGGCCCAGCGCCTCCTTGGTCGCCGCCGGCGTCCTGTTCGGGATCTACCTCCTGATCAGCGGCATCTTCCAGCTGGTCGCCGCGTTCGGCACGCACCGGGCGACCTCGCTGCGCGTGCTGGCGTTCATCAGCGGCGCCCTGTCCATCCTGCTCGGCCTGTTCTGCTTCCGCGGGCCCATGCAGTCGATCCTGCTGCTCGCCCTGTGGATCGGCATCGGCTGGCTGATCCGGGGGATCACCCAGACCCTGGCCGCCCTGCACGACGCGCGGATGCCCGCCCGGGGCCGGCAGATCTTCCTCGGGGTGGTCACCTTCATCGCCGGGATCGTGCTCATCGACTCGCCGTTCCGGTCGGTCGCCGTGCTGACCCTGGTCGCCGGCATCTGGCTGGTCGCGGTGGGGATCGGGGAGATCGTCACCGCGTTCGGCATCCGGAGCCGCGCCGGGGCGGTCCCCCGCACGGTGTGAGCGGCGGCGTCAACCGCGGACTCCCGCCCGTACGCCGTGCGGGCGGATCTCGGGCCCGGCGTGCGTCACCCCCCGCCCGCCCCGGGGACACACCCGACGTGAGCAGGACCGCGAGCGTTCCCCGGAGCCGTACCTGGCTGCGGGTGCTCGTGCTGCTCCTCGCCCTGTGGGTGCCCGGCGCCCATGTGCAGGCCCAGGCGGCCCCCGCGCTGGGCGCGTCCGCCGAGACCTTCGAGCACGACGTCCTCGACATGCTCCTGCGGCCGCCCGCCCCGACCCTCCACCGGGCCGACGTACCCGAGCGCCCCGCACCCCTCCCCGACCCGGCGCCCGCCCGGCCGGCGGTGCGGCCCCGCGCCGGCACGCCCCGGGAGTCGTGCGCCGCGCCCCTGCTCCGCACCGTGGTCCTGCGCTGCTGACAGACCCGCGTCCCCGCGAGAGGCCCGTCAAGGGCTGGTCACAGGTCAGTCAGAAGCAAGGAGCAGACAGCCATGCCCATGGATCCCTACGCCGTCCTGCGCGCCCTGCTGCGCGCGGAGGCCCGGCGGGCGAGGACGCCCGAGCCGGAACGGAAGGAAGAACCGCAGCGGCCGCCCGAGAACCGGGACGACCGCTGAACCGGGCCCGGCGGGGGCGGGCCACCGCCTCCGCCGGGCCGTGCCGAAGGGGGAGCCGAAGGGAAGCCGAAGGGAAGCGGCTGCTCTTGGGGCCGCATACCGGTCCTCCGCCATCCGCATACCGGTCCTCCGCCATATGGAGGAAATCCGCCGTGTCGGACTCGGGTCCCCCGAAGAACTCCGCCATGCCCTGCGCCTGGAATCCCGATAGCGGCGCATATGCTCCATTTGCGGCATCTTTTCAGGTGCCCCACTCGGCCGCCATGGCTGCGCCCGGAAGGTCTTGACCGGTAGGCTTTCCGTGTGATCTTCAAGCGCATCGGAAACGGCCGGCCGTACCCCGACCACGGCCGGGAAAGCACCCGGCAGTGGGCGGACGTCGCGCCGCGCCCGGTCCGCCTCGATCAGCTCGTGACCACCAAGCAGCAGCTCGACCTCGAGACCCTGCTGGCGGAGGACTCGACGTTCTACGGCGACCTCTTCGCGCACGTCGTGAAGTGGCAGGGCGATCTCTACCTGGAAGACGGGCTGCACCGCGCGGTCCGCGCCGCCCTCCAGCAGCGCCAGGTGCTGCACGCACGCGTGCTCGAGCTCGACTGACCCGGCGCGACACGGCCACCGGCCCCTTGACCCTTTCGGGTTCCGCTGAGCGGCATCGACTGATCATCAGATAGGCAGCGCCGCCCAGGCGCACTACGCTGCGCCCATGAGCATGCTGACTCCCCCTGGCATGGGCGGCAAGTACCGGATCACGGGGGACAAATACCCTCGGATGCGCCCGCCGCGCCGACGCGCCAGGCTCGTGGCCGCCGTGGTGGCGTCCGTCGCCGTGCTCGGCCTGCTCGGCTGGGGCACCCTGCAGCTCATCGACGTCTTCACCGGCGGCACCAAGAAGAGCACGGCGTCGGGCCCGAAGACCGACTGCCGCCCCAAGGCCGACACGGCCGCCCAGGTGAAGTCCCTGCCGAAGCCGGCCCAGATCACCGTGAACGTCTACAACGCCACCGCGCGCACCGGGCTCGCCAAGTCCACCGCCGACGAGCTGAAGAAGCGCGGCTTCCGGATCGGCGCGGTGGGCAACGCGCCCGGCGCGTACGACAAGAAGGTCAAGAGCGCCGGGATGCTCCTCGGTCCCGCCGCCGCCCAGAACACCTCGCTGCCGGTGCTCGCCGCCCAGCTCACCGGCACCGAACAGCGCGCCGACAACCGCAAGGGCACCGACGTCGACCTCATCCTCGGCGACGCCTTCAAGGGCCTGGTGCAGCCTGCGGCGGCGGACCAGGCACTGACCAAGCTGACCGCGCCTGCCGCGACGTCGGCGCCTTCCACCAGGAAGGGGTGCTGACCCAAAGGGGCGATCGACCAGCACCCCCACGGGCGCAGAACTACTCAGCAGCCCCGTAAAGGCGATCCCCGGCGTCGCCCAGCCCCGGCACGATGTACCCGTGCTCATTGAGGTGGTCGTCCACGGCCGCCGTGACGACCGTCACCGGCGTCCCCGCCAGCTCCCGCTCCATCACCGCGACACCCTCGGGGGCGGCGAGGAGGACCACGGCGGTGACGTCGTCCGCACCGCGCTTGATCAGCTCCTGGATCGCCGCGACCAGCGTGCCGCCCGTGGCCAGCATCGGGTCCAGGACGTACACCTGGCGGCCCGAGAGGTCCTCCGGCATGCGCGAGGCGTAGGTGGAGGCCTGCAGCGTCTCCTCGTTGCGGATCATGCCCAGGAAGCCCACCTCGGCGGTCGGCAGCAGCCGCACCATGCCGTCCAGCATGCCGAGGCCGGCGCGCAGGATCGGCACGACCAGCGGGCGCGGGCGGGCGAGCTTGACGCCGGTGGTCTGCGCGACCGGCGTGCGGATGTCGACGGCCTCGGTGCGCACGTCCCGCGTGGCCTCGTAGGCGAGCAGGGTGACCAGTTCGTCGGCGAGCCGCCGGAAGGTCGCGGAGTCGGTGCGCTGGTCGCGCAGCGTGGTGAGCTTGTGGGCGACCAGGGGGTGGTCGACGACGTGGAGACGCATGCCCTAACGGTACCCGCGCCCGGGCCCCCGCCCGCCCCGGCGTACCCGCGACCGAGCCCCCCTTCCGGCCCTGGCGTCGAAGCGGCCGTACGAGGGAAAGTGGAGGGACGGAACCGGGGTGGTGAGACGTGCCCGACCTTCCTGACCTTCCTGAGAGCGCGCCCGGGGACGCCGAGGTCACCCGGGGCGCCGGAGAGCCCTCCCTGCGCGGTGCCGCGGTACCGGAGACGGACGCCGAGCGCCGGCGCCGCCGCGCCCGGTTCCTGCGTGACCTCGCCGAGGCCCGTGAGCTGCGCGCCCGGGTCCAGCCGCGGCGCGCCAAGGCCGCCCGGCTGCGGCACGAGATGCGCATGCGGACGTTCCGCTGGTAGACCGACCGAGGGGAGGAACACTCCTGGGAATCGTCCGGGGAAATCCTCTCGGGGCAGGACCCGGTGGGGAACTCCTGGGCGAGGAAGATCCGTGCGCACACCGGCGTTTGCGAGGTGGGCGTGCGTGAGCGCCTGGAAAAGCCGCGTACGATCCGCAGGTGGCTGACAAGACACAGGGCGCCGAAGACGTCCCCTGACGGCCTTGTTTCTGCCACGATTCCGAGTGGGTGGGGCTCGGAGCCCAGCTCTCTCCGCCCAAGTACCTCCGCCGGGGGGACCCCCAACCGGCACGCCTATGACCAGTGGGAGAGTCACGGTGTACTTCGCCGCACTGCTCGCGCGCACCGAAGACGGGTGGGAAGCGAGCGACACAGAGCTCGACGATGTTGAGACCCTGTCGGATCTTGCCGACCTGGCCCGGGAAGCCTCTCCCGACGAGGACACGGTGCTCGTGCTGATCGAGCAGGAGGACGCGTGGTTCGGCGTCGTCCGCGTGGACGGCGAGGACGACCCGCGGATCTACGTCTCGGACGCGGCCGCCGCCCAGCGCAGCGCCTATGGCGAGCTGCTGCTGACCGACGAACTGCTCGGCCGGGAGCCGGGTGCCGACGACGGCCCCGACCTGGACTCCCTCGACCTCGACGGAACGGAGGACGGCGAGTCCGAGTCCGACGAGGACGACGAGGAGGAGGGCACCGCCGCCGACGCCGTGCCGCACAGCCCGGTGGGCGACAGCCAGATCCTCGACGACCTGGGCATCAGCGAGAAGGAGCTGCGCTCGCTGGACGCCGAGGACGCGCTGGGCGCGATCGCCGAGGCCCTGGGCGCCTCGGAGGTGCTGGAGACCGTCCGCTGACCGCCCGGGACCCGGCCGACGCACCGGACCCGGTACGCGACCGCTGGCGGGCCGCGATGCGACTCGCCCTGGCCGAGGCCGGACGGGCCGTCGGGGGCGGGGACGTGCCCGTCGGCGCCGTCGTGCTGTCCCCGGACGGTGCGACGGTGCTCGCCGTCGGGCACAACGAGCGCGAGGCCACCGGCGATCCCACGGCCCACGCGGAGGTCCTCGCGATCCGGCGGGCCGCCGCCCTGCTCGGGGAGTGGCGGCTGACCGGCTGCACGCTCGTGGTCACCCTGGAACCGTGCACCATGTGCGCGGGCGCGATCGTCCAGTCCCGCCTCGACCGGGTCGTCTACGGCGCCCGGGACGACAAGGCGGGCGCGGCGGGCTCGCTGTGGGACGTGGTCCGCGACCGGCGGCTCAACCACCGTCCGGAGGTCGTCGAGGGCGTTCTCGCGCCGGAGTGCGCCCGTGTCCTCACCGAGTTCTTCCGGGACCGGTGAATACCGATTTCGGAGCACGCCCCTCGGTGCTGTAAGGTCTCCCTCGGTAGCGTGTCCGAGCGGCCGAAGGAGCTCGCCTCGAAAGCGAGTGTGGCGCAAGTCACCGAGGGTTCAAATCCCTCCGCTACCGCTCGAGGAAGGGCCCCGTCGAAAGACGGGGCCCTTCGCGTCATATCGGTACGGGTCCGGCAAAAGACCCCGCGCGGCGGGCCGTTGGTCCCGGAAAAGGGCGTGAAGGTTACACTCGCGGCCGGCAGCAGGGGCGCACGGACAGGGGAGGCCGCGGTGGCGGTGAACGCCAAGAAGATCGCCGTATACGTGCTCGTGGTCTTCGCGCTGTACGTGATCATCACAGACCCACCCAAGGCCGCCCACTACGTCCAGATAGTCTTCGAGGGCATATCGGACGCGGCCAAGGCCGTGGGCGACTTCATGACGTGGGTCGCCAACGGAGGAAAGAACTGAGGTACACCCCATGATCCGCCACCTGGTCCTGTTCAAGCTCAACGAGGGCGTCGAGCGCGAGGATCCGCGGGTCGTGGCGGGCGTGGCGGCCTTCCGGGCCCTCGGCGGCCAGATCGAGGAGCTGCGCTTCTGGGAGTGCGCCTGGAACATCAGCGACCGGCCGGTCGCCTACGACTTCGCGATCAACTCGGCGGTCGAGGACACCGACGCCCTCAAGCGCTATCTGGAGCACCCGGCCCATCAGGCGGGCGTCGCGCTGTGGCGCGAGTTCGCCACGTGGGTGATCGCCGACTACGAATTCTGACCACTTCCGCTCCGGAGCCCCCGGCCGCAACGGCGGGGGGCTTTCGTGCGTCTTAAGCCCCAACTTGTCGATGTTTGCACACAACACGGCGTTATCCGGTGCTTGCACAGCGTGCACATGTCTTGTGATGCTATGACCGCTTTTGACCGATGATTGAGCGATGAAGAGGTGGCGTTGACCGTGTCGGCCAGTACTGCGCCGCCCCAGGAGGAGTCGGCCGCGCCCGCCCCCGCGCCCGCCCCCGCCCCCGCTCCCGTGGCCCCCGAGAAGCGGCGCGGCGCCGACACCCGAGCCCTCACCCAGGTACTGTTCGCCGAGCTGAAGGACCTCACGCCGGGCACGCCGGAGCACCACCGGGTGCGCGGGGCGCTGATCGAGGCGAACCTCCCGCTCGTGCGCTACGCGGCCGCCCGCTTCCGCTCCCGCAACGAGCCGATGGAGGACGTGGTCCAGGTCGGCACCATCGGCCTGATCAACGCCATCGACCGGTTCGACCCGGACCGGGGTGTGCAGTTCCCGACCTTCGCCATGCCGACCGTGGTCGGCGAGATCAAGCGGTACTTCCGGGACAACGTCCGCACGGTCCACGTGCCGCGCCGGCTGCACGAGCTGTGGGTACAGGTCAACAGCGCCACCGAGGACCTCACCACGCTCTACGGCCGCTCCCCGTCCACCGCCGAGATCGCCGAGCGGCTCAGGATCAGCGAGGACGAGGTGCTGAGCTGCATCGAGGCGGGACGCTCGTACCACGCCACCTCGCTGGAGGCCGCGCAGGAGGGCGACGGGCTGCCCGGACTGCTGGACCGGATCGGCTACGAGGACCCGGCCCTGGACGGCGTCGAACACCGCGACCTGGTCCGGCATCTGCTCGTGCAACTCCCCGAGCGCGAACAGAGAATCCTTCTGCTGCGCTACTACAGCAATCTCACCCAGTCACAGATCAGCGCGGAACTCGGCGTCTCCCAGATGCACGTCTCCCGCCTTCTCGCCCGCAGCTTCCAGCGGCTGCGCTCGGCGAATCGCATCGACGCATAGAAGCGCTCGAGGCGGAGCACAGCGGGCGCACAGAAGCACACCAGGGATCACCCCTGCATCGCAAGCCCGATCGATGCATCACCGTCGAGAGCGAATCGCCCACCAGCGCAGATGCCGACAGTTGGGTCCTCAAACAGCGTCAGACCCCGTCTTTCCAGGGCCGATTCACTTCTCACATGTCGACATGTCACTACAGCGTGTTGCCGACATGTGACATTCTGCGGGAGACGCGTTTGCCGGGCCTTCGGCGCCGGTATTCAGGTGAAGGCTGCGTTGCTCGCAAGAACGACGCCGCCACGACCGTCCCGCGACCCAAAGGGGGTGGCATGTCCGCAGAACAGGGCAGCTCGAAGGTGCTGACGCCCGCGACCGGCGAGGCAGCACCCAAGGAGCTCGACGCTCTCGACGTCCTTGCCGGGATCGAGGGCGTCACGGCCCTCGATGCCGTGCCGGCCCCGCCCGCCCCGGCGGCCGCCGACCTCCCGGCGCCGCCGGCCTCGGGAGACATCGACACCCGCACCCTGTCCCGCTCCCTGTTCCTGCGGCTCGCCGCATTGGACGAGGACAGCCCCGAGCGGGCCTACGTCCGGGACACCCTGATCGAGCTGAACCTGCCGCTGGTCCGCTACGCGGCCGCGCGTTTCCGCTCCCGCAACGAGCCGATGGAGGACATCGTCCAGGTCGGCACCATCGGCCTGATCAAGGCGATCGACCGCTTCGACTGCGAACGGGGCGTGGAGTTCCCGACGTTCGCGATGCCGACGGTGGTCGGCGAGATCAAGCGGTTCTTCCGGGACACGTCCTGGTCGGTGCGCGTCCCGCGCCGCCTGCAGGAGCTGCGCCTGGCCCTCACCAAGGCCAGCGACGAGCTGTCCCAGAAGCTGGACCGCTCCCCGACGGTGACCGAGCTGGCCGCCGTGCTCGGCGTCTCCGAGGAGGACGTGGTCGACGGCCTCGCGGTCGGCAACGCCTACACCGCCTCCTCGCTGGACTCCCCGGCCCCCGAGGACGACGGCGGCGAGGGCTCGCTCGCCGACCGGCTCGGCTACGAGGACACGGCCCTGGAGGGCGTGGAGTACCGCGAGTCCCTCAAGCCCCTGCTGGCCAAACTCCCGCCCCGGGAGCGCCGGATCATCATGCTCCGCTTCTTCGCCAACATGACCCAGTCCCAGATCGGCGAGGAGGTCGGCATCTCCCAGATGCACGTCTCGCGGCTGCTCACCCGGACGCTGGCGCAGCTGCGGGAGGGCCTGATCTCGGACTAGCGCTCAGCGGGCCGTGCAGAAGGCCCCCCCGAGGGGTTCCTATCTGACGGTGCGTCAGTCACCATGGCCCGATGCTTCGTACGACGACATGGACACGTGGCCGCCGAGGCGCCGTTACGGCAGCGTCGGCGGCCGTCGTCGTCCTGGGCGGGGTGTCGGCCGCGTGCGGGAGCCATGGCCCGGGCGGCGGATATGTCGCGGTCGGCTCGGGACAGCACGGGCCGGGCGCTGTCAGTCCGACGGGGTCCGTGACGCTGGTGCCCCTCGACGGGGCGCGGAGCAGCAGTCGGGGTGGCGGCAACTCCCCTGGAAACGCCGCACCTTCACCCAGTACCGACTCCTCGGGAGCCCCGGCGCAGACCACCACCGCCCCGAGCGGCGACGCCTCCCCCGGCACCCCGAGCCCGGCCGGCGGAGGAGGAAGCGGCGGCCCAGGCGGTCGTACGGCGCCACCCGCCGCACCCCCGGGCCCGGCTCCCGGCGGCAGCACGCCCCCCACCCCCGCCGACCTCTCCTGGGGCGCCCCGACGACCGAGCCGGCGGATCAGCGCTGGTGCCAGAAGGTGACCGTCGGTTTCGGGAACTCCGGCGGCACGGCGGTGCGTTCGGGCTCGGTGGCCTTCGGGACGCACATCATCGGCGCGCTCGGCATCGACTGGGGGACGGTCGACTCGACGGTGGACCTCCCCGTGCCGATCGCCCCGCGCGCGCACGAGGACCACACCTGGACGGTGTGCGTCGACGCCTGGCGCGTGCCGCTCGGCATGCACATCGAGACGCGGGACGTGTCCGTCCGGTGGAAGTGATCGCCGCGCGCGTGCGTTACTTCAGCGCCAGCCAGGCGACACCGGCCACCACGGCCAGGGCCACGATGACACCGATGATCACGCCCACGCGCGGGCCGGAGGAGGCCGCGGCCTGCTGCTGGCGGCCCTGGGGGGCCTCGTCGACGAACGCGCGGAACATCTGGGTGTTGCCGGCGGGGTCGTAGTTGCCCTGGGGGCCCTGGGTGTTAGCCATGGCCCGAGACCTTAGCGAAGACGGGCCGTGCCGCCCAAGTGGGGGGCCACCGGGACAGACAGGGGCACCTCACCCGCACCTACCTGGGCATTTACGCTCACCATACTTGCCTTTGCCAAGTTTTTGCGCCGCGACACCTCCGTTTATTTGCCTGCAGCAACCAAACAGGTGTTACGGTTGCCTCAAGCAACGAATTAGGGAGGTGTGATGGCCGAGCAGGCGCAGTTCGAAGAGCTGGTGCGTCAGCTCAGTGCCGTCGGAGCCGTGAAACGGGATCTGGGGCGGATGCTGCCGCCCCACTGCCCGGCCGGCTCGGCCGCCGTGCTGACACTGCTCGGCCGCCACGGAGACATGCGCATGAGCAAGCTCGCGGAGCTGCTCGCCGTCGACATGTCGGTCACCAGCCGGCATGTCGCGCACGTCGCCGCGCGCGGCTGGATCGAGCGGCACCCGGACCCTGCGGACAAGCGCTCGCGCATCCTGCGCCTGACGCCCGCGGGCCTGGAGCAGCTGCACGAGCTGTCCCGGCGGACCACGCATCTGCTGGCCGAGCGGCTCGCCGACTGGACCGACGACGAGGTGGCCCAGCTGATCCGGCTGATGACCCGCCTGCGCGAGTCCTTCGGCGACTGCCGGGCCACCCAGTTCCGGCTCCCGGCCTCCGTGGCCGCTCCCGTGATCGAAGAGACCACCCGTACACCCGCAAGCACGTAAGAGAAGGAAGCCCATGGCAACGACCACACCAGCCGGTGTGCGGGCTCACGCCAAGCACGGGGGAGGCTCCGCGGAGCACGCCCCCATGACGCACCGGCAGATCATGGAGGCCCTGTCCGGGCTCCTGCTCGGCATGTTCGTGGCGATCCTGTCCTCCACGATCGTCTCCAACGCCCTGCCGCACATCATCGGTGACCTCGGTGGCGGTCAGTCCGCCTACACCTGGGTGGTCACCGCCGCCCTGCTGTCGATGACGGCGGCCACTCCCCTGTGGGGCAAGCTCGCCGACCTCTACAGCAAGAAGGCACTCGTCCAGATAGCCCTCGTCATCTACGTCCTGGGCTCGGCCGCCGCCGGTCTGTCGCAGAACGCCGGCATGCTCATCGCCTGCCGCGTGGTGCAGGGCATCGGCGTCGGCGGTCTGTCCGCACTGGCGCAGATCGTCATGGCCGCGATGATCTCCCCGCGGGAGCGCGGCCGTTACTCCGGTTACCTGGGCGCCACGTTCGCCGTCGCCACCGTCGGCGGCCCGCTGCTGGGCGGTGTCATCACCGACACCTCCTGGCTGGGCTGGCGCTGGTGCTTCTACGTCGGTGTCCCCTTCGCGATCATCGCGCTGATCGTGCTGCAGAAGACCCTGCACCTGCCGGTGGTAAAGCGTGACGTGAAGGTCGACTGGGGCGGTGCCTTCCTCATCTCCGCCGCCGTCTCACTGCTGCTGATCTGGGTCACCTTCGCGGGTGACAAGTACGACTGGCTGTCGTGGCAGACCTACACGATGGTCGCGGGCTCGATCCTGCTCGGCGCGCTGTTCGTGCTCGTGGAGTCCAAGGCGAGCGAGCCGATCATCCCGCTGCGCCTGTTCAAGAACCGCACCATCACGCTGGCGTCCCTCGCCTCGCTGTTCGTCGGTATCGCGATGTTCACCGGCACGGTGTTCTTCAGCCAGTACTTCCAGCTGGCCCGCGACAAGTCCCCGACGATGTCGGGCGTCATGACCATCCCGATGATCGGCGGTCTGTTCGTCTCCTCGACCGTCTCGGGTCAGTTCATCACCCGCACCGGCCGCTGGAAGGCCTGGCTGGTCAGCGGTGGCGTCCTGGTCACGGCCGGCCTGTGCCTCCTCGGCTCCATCCGGTACGACACCGCGTACTGGAAGATGGCGATCTTCATGGCGCTGCTGGGTCTCGGCATCGGCATGATGATGCAGAACCTGGTCCTCGCCACGCAGAACCAGGTGGCGCCCTCCGAACTCGGCGCGGCCAGCTCCACGGTCACCTTCTTCCGCTCCCTCGGCGGTGCGGTCGGCGTCTCGGCGCTCGGCGCTGTGATGTCCCATCGGATCACGCACTACGTCCAGGACGGCATCTCCGCCCTGAGCCCCAGGTACCAGGCCGCCCTGGCCGGCGGTTCGGGCTCGACCGACAGCATCCCGGACATGGGCAAGCTGCCGGCGCCCATCCGGACGCTGCTGGAGAGCGCCTACGGCCACGGCATCGCCGACGTCTTCTTCATCGCCGGCTGCCTCGCCGCCGTCGCCTTCCTGATCACGCTGTTCATCAAGGAGGTCCCGCTGAAGACCAAGGGCGCGCTCGCGCAGGCCGCCGAGGGTGCGGCCCCCGTCGCCGACCCGGCCGCCACCCCCGTGGAGACCACTGCGACCGATGTGACCACTGTGGAGAACGCCGTGCAGGAGCCCGTGCAGAAGCAGATGCCCAGCTGGGCCGCCCCCGTCGTCCCGGACACCTTCGAGGCCCCGTCCACGGCCGCCCAGCCGGCGGCGACCGCCGTCGCGACGATCGCCGAGCCCGGCCCGGGCGCGGGCGGCGGCACCCCGGTGCACGGCTTCGTCCGCGGCGCCGAGAGCGCCCCGGTCCCGCAGGCCGCGGTCACCCTGATCTCGCTGTCCGGCCGCCAGCTGGGCCGCGCGGTCGCCCAGGCCGACGGCTCCTACTCCGTCGACGCCCCGGGCACGGGGTCGTACGTCCTGATCGCCTCCGCCGACGGCTACCAGCCGCAGGCCTCCACCGTCGTGGTGGGCGAGGAGCCGCTGTCGTACGACATCCTGCTCAGCGGCACCAGCGGGCTGACCGGCGTAGTCCGGGCCGCCGGGAGCGCGCTGCCGGTCAAGGACGCCATGGTGATCGTCACCGATGTGCGCGGCGACCTGCTGGCCACCGCCGGCACCGGGGAACAGGGCGACTTCGCCTTCACCGACCTGGTGCCGGGCACGGTGACCCTGGCGGTCAACGCGAGCGGGTTCCGGCCGCGCGCCGTGCCCGTCGAGATCGGCGCCACCGGCCTCACCCGGGTCGAGGTCGACCTGGACGCCGGCGCCCGCCTCCAGGGTGTCGTCAGGGCCCCGCACGGTCCGCTGGCCGACGCCCGCGTGACGCTCGTCGACCAGGCGGGCAACGTGGTCGGCACCGCCACCACCGGCTCGGACGGGGCGTACGCCTTCACCGACCTGGACAGCGGCGAGTACACCGTCATCGCGACGGGCTACCCGCCGGTGGCGACGGCCCTGACCGTGGCCGGCACCGGGGTCGACGGCCACGACCTCGAACTCGCCCACCCCGGCGAGTAGTTCATCCCCGGCCCGTGGCAGACATCCGTCAGGTGTGCGCCACGGGCCGGTTTCATACGACCAATGTGCAAGGCTTTGCAGGGAGAAAACGGGATGGGACTGACCGCGAAGATCCGCACGCGGGACGGGTGGGCCGTGTCGCACGCGGTCGTCACGGTGACCGACATGACCGGTACGCAGGTGCTGCGCGCCGAGGCGGACACCGAGGGCGCCGTACGGGATGCCACCGAGCTGACGCCGGGGGCGTACACGGTGATCGTGACGGCCGTCGGCTACGCGCCCGCGGCCTCCTCCGCGATCGTCACGGCGAGTGGCCGGGCCGAGGTCGGCACGGTCACGCTGGCCCGGCAGGGCGGCACCGAACTGCCGCCGCCCGGGCCCTGGACCATCGACCCGGTGCACTCCTCCGTCGCCGCGGTCGCCCAGCACCTGGGGATCTCCAGCGTGCACGGCCGGTTCACGGAGTTCGGCGGCACGATCGAGATCGCACCGGACGACGTCACCAAGTCCCGTGTGGAAGCGGTGATCAGGGCCGCGTCCGTCGACACGGGCAACGGCATGCGCGACGGTCACCTGAAGTCGGCGGACTTCCTCGACGTCGAGCGGCACCCGGAGATCACCTACCGCTCGACGGACCTGACCCGGTCGGGCCCCGACCGCTGGACGGTCCACGGCGAGCTGTCCATGCACGGGGTGGTCCGCCCGGTCGACCTGGACCTCGCCTACCTCGGCACCGGCGCCGACCCGTGGGGCGGCACGCGGGCCGCGTTCCGCGCGACGGCGGAGCTGCGGCGGGAGGATTTCGCGATGAACTACAACCAGGTCCTCCAGGCGGGCATCGCGGCGATCGGTACGACCCTGAAGGTGGAACTGGACATCCAGGCGGTGCAGGGAGATTCCCTGCCCGCGGTCTAGGGTGCAGGCATGGCACCGAACATCGCTACCAACACGCGCGTATCGCTGGACGAGTTGCTGGATTTCGTCAGGCCTCGCCACCGCGCTCTGCTCATCACGCGCCGCGCCGACGGCGGGCCGCAGGCCTCCCCGCTGACCTGCGGGGTCGACGACTCGGGCCGGATCGTCGTGTCCACCTACCCCGAGCGGGCCAAGACCCGTAACGCCCGGCGCGACCCACGGGTGAGCCTGCTCGTGCTGAGCGACGAGTGGAACGGGCCCTGGGTGCAGATCGACGGCACGGCCGAGGTCGTCGATGCCCCGGACTCGGTGGAACCGCTGGTCGAGTACTACCGCAACATCGCCGGCGAGCACCCGGACTGGGACGAGTACCGCGCGGCCATGGTGAAGCAGGGCAAGTCGATCATCCGCGTGACGCCCCAGCGGTGGGGCCCCGTGGCCACCGGGGGCTTTCCGGCGCGGCTGGTCAGCGACGACTAGCAACACCCCTCAACACCACCGGCGGACGGAGTCCGACGCAGCGCCCCGCAGCCCGCGAAGCAGTGCAAGGGACGCAGACAGAAGCGGCCCGCGCCGCCATGGTGAAGCAGGACAAGTCGATCATCCGCGTGACGCCCCAGCGGTGGGGCCCCGTGGCCACCGGGGGCTTTCCGGCGCGGCTGGTCAGCGACGACTAGCAACACCCCTCAACACCACCGGCGGACGGAGTCCGACGCAGCGCCCCGCAGCCCGCGAAGCAGTGCAAGGGACGCAGACAGAAGCGGCCCGCGCCGCCATGGTGAAGCAGGACAAGTCGATCATCCGCGTGACGCCCCAGCGGTGGGGCCCCGTGGCCACCGGGGGCTTTCCGGCGCGGCTGGTGGAGGGGCAGTAGTCAGCCCCGGCCGACCATCGCCTCGATGCCCGCGATCAGCAGGTCCAGGGCGTAGTCGAAGTCGCGGTCCAGCATCTCGTCGACCGTGTCCCCGCCGCGGGCCGCCATGAGGGCCTTCGACTCCTCGACGACCTCGGCGGTCCCCGGGGCCTCCGTCACCAGGGCCATGGCCTGCTCGTAGTACTCGTCGGGGCTCAGCCCGGTGTCCGCGATCCGGGCGAAGAAATGGCCCTCGATCGTGCCGAAGCCGTACACGAACTGGAAGACCGCCGAGATCGCCCCCGTAACCCCGTGCGCGGGCAGCCCCGCCCGGCCGACGACCCGCTGGACCGCGCGGGCGAACGCCAGCGCGTTCGGGCCGATGTTGAGATAGCGCCCCGCCAGCGGCGACAGCCAGGGGTGGCGCACCAGCAGCGCCCGGTACTCGGTGGCCAGCCCGCGCAGCTGCTCGCGCCAGTCCTCACCCCCGGCGTCCGGGTCCGGCAGCCCCAGCTCGCCGAAGGCCGCGTCCAGGGCGAGTTCGAGCAGGTCGTCCTTGGTGTCGACGTACCAGTACAGGGACATCGCGGTGACGTTCAGCTCCGCGGCCAGCCGCCGCATGGAGAACTTCGCCAGCCCTTCGGCATCCAGCAGCCGCACGGACACGGTCGTGATCCGCTCACGGTCGAGCCCGGAGGGCTGCCCGCCACCGCCACGACCGCCCCGGCGGGCCCTGGCCTCGAGCCACACACTGGCTCGCGGCGACCGACCTGCGTCCTTCACCACCGGCGCACCTTTCTCGACTCCGCTCACATACCCATATCACCCGAGCTCCCGGGCGACCTTCCGCTCGGCCCGCCGAAGCAGCCCCGCTGCCACGAACCCACCCAGCAGCACGGCAATCGCACCCACCAACTGACCAGACCCGAGGCCGGCCGACAACGACTCCCCCGAGGCCACGGAAGAGCTGAGCACGGCACCCAGCACGGCCACACCGAGCCCGTTGCCGAATTCGGCGAGGGTGCCGTTGATACCGGCCCCCACCCCCGCCTTCTCCGGAGGGATCGCGCTCATGATGGCGTGCGCCATCGCCGGGTTGGCGACAGCGCACCCCGCCCCGATCAGCACCAGCCCGAGCAGCAACCCGGCGTAACCGCCGGAGGCGACCGCGATGGCCACCAGCCCGGACGACATCAGCACCATCCCGAGCGCGACGGACACCGGCGTACCCAGCCGCCCGGACCACTTCGCCGACAGCCCCGTGAAGTTGAGCAGCACCACGGTCAGGGCCAGCGGAGCGGTCCGCAGGCCCGCCTCCAGCGGCCCGTAGCCGAGCACGAACTGCAGATGCTGGGTCAGCAGGAACAGCGCCCCTCCCATGCCGAAGGTGATGAGGACGGCCCCGGCCACCGCACCCGTGAACCGCCGGTCCTGGAAGAAGCGGACGTCGAGCATCGGCTCGCCGGCGCGGCTCTCCCACCAGGCGAAGACACCGAGCACCACCACCGCGACGGCGGCCGTGCCCAGCACCCGCGCCGAGGTCCAGCCGTGGTGGGGGCCGGAGATGATCGCGAAGACGAGCGAGGCCATGCCGATGGTGGACAGCAGCGCGCCGAGCAGGTCCGGCCGGTCGCCGCGCGGGCTCTTCGACTCCGGCACCAGGGCCGCCACCGCGACCAGGCCCAGCGCCGCGACCGGGATGTTGATCAGGAAGATCGCGCCCCACCAGAAGTGGTTCAGCACGAACCCTCCGATGAGCGGGCCCGCCGCGAAGCCGAGCGCGGCGACCGCACTCCAGATGCCGATCGCCTTCGGCTGCTCCTCGGGCGTGAAGATCTGCATGGCCACGGCGAGCGTGGTGGTGAGCAGCAGCGCGCCGCCGATGCCCATGCCGGCGCGCGCGGCGATCAACTGGCCGGTGGAGTCCGCGAGTCCGGCCACCAGCGAGCCGATGCCGAACAGGGCGAGCCCCGCGATGAGCATCTTCTTGCGGCCGTAGCGGTCGGCGGCGCTGCCGGCGGTGAGCAGGAGGCCGGACTGCACCAGGGAGTAGGCGTTGATCATCCACTGGATGTCGGAGGTGGCCGCGTGCAGCTCGCGGGTGAGCGAGGGGATGGCCACGTTCAGGACGGTGTTGTCGAGCAGGACGGTGAGCTGGGCGAGACAGATCACGCCGAGGATCACCCAGCGCTGGGGGTGGCCTTGGGAAGCAGACATGTCGTACACCGTATAGCGACTCCTATACGGTGTACGACAGGTTCTTCTGCCAGCCTGATTCCGCCTGTCAGCCGCTCTTCTTCTGGGTGAGGTCGTAGAAGGTGGCCGAACCGACCGTCACCTTCTTGAAGTTGCTCTCGACCCACGAGGTGATCCGGGACGACGTACCGCTGCCGCTGCCGCCCATGCCCCCGCCCATGCCTCCGCCGGCGATGAAGTAGTGGATCTTTCCTTCCGCCACGTACTTCTCGAACTGCGCAAGCGTCGGGGACGGGTCGGTGCCGTTGAAGCCGCCGATCGCCATCACCGGGTCACCGGTGGCCAGTTGGTAGCCGGCCGCGTTCTGCGAACCGACGGAAGCGGCCACCCAGGTGTACTTCGAGGCGCCCTCGGCCAGGAGCTCCCTGGCGGCGGAGGAGACGTTCGCGCCGTTCACCAGGCCGCCGGCGCCACCGCCACCGCCCATGCCGCCCTCGCCCATCCGGCCCGGCACACCGCCGCCGAAGCCGCCGCCCGGGAAGCCGTTGCCGTTCTGCTGCCCCGGCTGCTGTCCCTGTCGGCCCTGGCCGTTCTGCTGCCCCGGCCGCCCCGGCATGCCACCGCCGCCGAACCCGCCGCGCATCCCGCCTCCGGGCCCCCGGCCGCCGCCGAAGCCCATCATGCTCGCGCCCGCAGGACCGGCCGTCGGGATGGAGCCGGTGTGCGCGGAGTCCACCGTACTGAGGGTGTACGCCGCCGGACCGGCGAGCGCGGCCACCAGGCCCACCGCCGCCGCCCCGAGGGCCGGCCGCCGGGAGATCCGGCCGGCGAAGACCAGGCCCAGCGCGGCCGCCGTCCCGCCGATCAGGACCAGCCACTTCAGCCAGGGCAGATACGTCGAGGTGCGGTTGAGCAGGACGTATCCCCAGGCGGCCGCGGCCACCACGGACGCGGCCAGGGTGATCGACGCCCAGGTCTCCTTGCGCCGCTCCCACAGCAGCCCCGCGCCCATGCCGACGACGGCCGCGAGGTACGGCGCGAGCGCCACCGTGTAGTACTGGTGGAAGATGCCCGCCATGTAGCTGAAGACCACCAGGGTGATCAGCAGCGAGCCGCCCCACACCAGGAACGAGGCCCGCGTGACGGACGTACGGCTCAGCTTCCGCGTCGCCCACAGGCCCGCGGCCAGCAGGATCAGCGCGGCCGGGAGCAGCCAGGAGATCTGGCTGCCGATCTCGGCGTTGAACATCCGGTCCCAGCCGGTGGCGCCCCACATCCCGCCCCCGCCGTTGTTGCCGTTGCCGCCGGGGACGACGCTGCCGGTCTCGTCGCCGTTGATGCGGCCGAGGCCGTTGTAGCCGAAGGTCAGCTCCAGGAAGCTGTTGTTCTGCGAACCGCCGATGTAGGGGCGCGAGGAGGCCGGCCACAGCTCGACGACCGCGACCCACCAGCCGCCGGAGACCACGAGCGCGACGGTGGCCAGGCCCAGCTGGACCAGGCGCCGGCGCAGCCGCACCGGGCCGCAGACGGCGTAGACGATCGCCAGCGGCGGCAGGATCAGGAAGGCCTGCAGCGTCTTGGCGAGGAAGGCGAAGCCGATCGCGACCCCGGCCCACACCAGCCACTTCGTCCGGCCGTCCTCCACCGCCCGTACGACGAAGTAGCAGGCCAGTGCCATCAGCAGGGCCAGCATCGCGTCCGGGTTGTTGAACCGGAACATCAGCGCGGCGACCGGGGTGAGCGCGAGCACCGCGCCCGCGATCAGTCCCGCGGCCGGGCTGAACCGGCGCCGCACGGCCGCGTGGACGACCGCGACCGTGCCGACGCCCATGAGGACCTCGGGGGTGAGGATCGCCCAGGAGTTGAGGCCGAAGATCCTCACCGACAGCTCCATCGGCCACAGGAAGGCCGCCGGCTTGTCGACGGTGATGGCGTTGCCCGCGTCCAGCGAGCCGAAGAAGAACGCCTTCCAGGACGTGCTGCCCGCCTGCACCGCCGCCGAGTAGAAGGAGTTGGCGTAGCCGGAGGCGCTGAGGTCGTACAGGTAGAGCAGGAGGGTGGCGGCCAGCAGGCCGAGGAAGGCCGGGCGCACCCAGCGGGGGTCCTCGGGCCGGCCGCGCCACAGTCTGCGGCGGATCGGCTGCCTCGGATCGCCGGACTCGGGGGCCCGCGGGGGAGCGGCCGGGGGCGGCCCCCATACGGCCGTACCGCTCTGCCGGGCGGCCTGCTGGTCGTGGTGCGCGGTCATCGGGGGTCCCCCGGGTCGGTGTCGTGAGGGCGCACCGGCTGCGGTCGCATGGTGGCGTCCCTCCAGCTGCCGTCCGCGGCATCACCGGCGCGGACCTGGGCGGCCGTCGGATACGGCTGCTGGTACGGCACCGGGCGCTGGGGCAGCGATGCGTACGGGGCGGCCGTGCCCTGCGGCGGGGTCGTGCTCGTGCTGTAGGTCGGCGAGGAGAGGGGGTGGGAGGCGACGGCCGTCGGACCGGGGCCGGACTCGCCGCGGTCCGGGAACACCCAGGCGCGGAAGAGCAGGAACCGCAGCACCGTCGCGGCGAGGTTGGCGGCGATGAGCACCGCCAGTTCGGTGGAGTGCGCCGGGCTGGAGCCGGCCGCGTTCAGGGCGGCCAGCGAGCCGCTGGTCAGCGCGAGGCCGATGCCGAAGACGACCAGGCCCTGCGCCTGGTGCCGTACGGCGCCGCCCCGGCCGCGCACCCCGAAGGTGAGCCGGCGGTTGGCGGCCGTGTTGGCGACCGCGGAGACCAGCAGGGCGAGCGCGTTGGCGATCTGGGAGCCGGAGAACTGCCGGAAGACGCTGTAGAGGAGGAGGTAGAAGAGGGTGGACAGGCCGCCGACCACGCAGAAGCCGACGAGCTGACGGGCAAGTCCCGTGGGGACGTTGGTGAGTTCACGGTCGCGCGGGTCGTCGCCGAAGGGCCGGGTGAGCCGGTCCAGCGGCAGCGAACCGCCGGCCAGCGCCTTGCCGACCCGCCAGACGCCCCTGAGGTCGTCGGTGGCGGTCTTCACGATGTGCACGGTGGAGTCGGGGTCGTCGACCCAGTCGACCGGCACCTCGTGAATGCGGAGCCCCGCCCGCTCGGCGAGCACCAGCATCTCGGTGTCGAAGAACCAGCCGGTGTCCTCCACCAGCGGCAGCAGCACCTGGGCCACATCGCGCCGGATCGCCTTGAACCCGCACTGGGCGTCGGAGAACCGGGCCTGCAGCGAGCCGCGCAGGATCAGGTTGTAGGCCCGGCTGATGAGCTCCCGCTTGGGGCCGCGCACCACCCGGGAGGTGCGGGCGAGCCGGGAGCCGATCGCGAGGTCCGAGTGGCCGGAGATCAGAGGCGCCACCAGCGGCAGCAGGGCGTTGAGGTCGGTGGACAGGTCGACGTCCATGTAGGCCAGGACCGGCGCCTCGGACGCGGACCACACGGTCCTGAGGGCCCGGCCCCGGCCCTTGTGTTCCAGGCGGAAGTTGGTGACCTCGGGGAGCTCCGCCTCCAGCCGCGCCGCCACCTGCGGGGTGGTGTCCGTGGACGCGTTGTCCGCGATCGTGATGCGGAAGGCGTACGGGAAGGTGCGCGTGAGGTGCTCGTGCAGTCTGCGGACGCACGGCTGGAGGTCCTTCTCCTCGTTGTAGACGGGGACCACTACGTCCAGGACAGGCGTACCGGCGTCTCCGGCCGGGAGGTGCTCCCGCGCCGGCAGAGTGCCGGGAGAAGAGTCGGTTCGCATGGCACCGACTCAACTCAAACCCCCTGTTGCACCCATGTGGTGGCACTGTGCTGTGCCTGTGAGTGCGACTGCCGGTCGGTCTCCGGCGCGGGCCGCGCTGCGGCGACGGGGACGAGCGCGGGCAGATGCACGGTGAACACGGTCCGCCCCGGAACGCTGTCGACGGTGACGGCACCGCCGTGCGCGGCCGCGACCGCCTGCACGATGGCGAGCCCCAGGCCCGTCGACCCGGTGGCCCTGGAGCGCGCGGAGTCGCCGCGCGCGAACCGCTCGAAGACGTGCGGCAGCAGGTCCGGCGGGATGCCCTGCCCGTTGTCCTCGACGTCGACGCACATCCACGGCCCGCGCCGCTGGACGCGCGCGGTGACGGTCGTACCGGGCGGGGTGTGCTTGCGGGCGTTGCCGAGCAGGTTGACCAGCACCTGCTGGATGCGTGCCGCGTCCGCCGACACCAGAGCGGGTTCGTCGGGCAGATCGAGGCGCCAGTTGTGGTCCATGCCGGCCGCGCGGGAGTCGCTGACCGTGTCCACGACCAGCGGGATGAGATCGGTCTGCTCGAACTGCAGCGGCCGCCCGGCGTCGAGGCGGGCGAGCAGGAGGAGATCCTCGACCAGGAGGGTCATCCGGCCCGCCTCGGACTCGATCCGGCCGAGGGCGTGCCGGGTGTCGGGCCCGACCTGTTCCCGCCCCCGTCGCGTGAGTTCCGCGTACCCGCGAATGGACGCGAGCGGGGTGCGCAGCTCATGGCTGGCGTCGGCGACGAACTGCCGTACCCGCATCTCGCTCTGCTGCCGGGCGTGCAGGGCGCCGTGCACATGGTCGAGCATCCGGTTCAGCGCGGCACCGACCTGGCCGACCTCGGTGTGCGGGTCGCACTCGGACTCCGGGACCCGCTCGCTGAGGTTCACCTCGCCCGTGTGCAGCGGGAGTTCGGAGACCCGGGTGGCGGTGGCGGCGACCTTGCGCAGGGGGCGGGTGGCGACGCCGACGATGACCGTCCCGGCGAGGGTGGCGGCGATGAGACCGGCGGCGGTGACGCTGATCTCGACGAGGATCAGGGTGTTGATGGTGCCGTCGGCCTCCGCGGTGGGGAGGCCGACGTAGTAGCCGCTCTTGTACTGGACGCGGTACGTGCCCAGCCCCGGAAGCTCCGTACTGTGCGCCTTGCCGTCCTGGGCGACCTCGCCGAGGGCGGTCTTCTGGGCGTCGTTGAGGTCCTTGGCGCTCATGTCGAACGTCGACGTGGACTTCTTGCCGACCTTGCCTTCGGTGACGGAGCCGCCCACGACGGTGGCCGCGACCGTGCCGCTGGGCTGGGGGCCGTGCTTGACGAACTCGCTGAGGTCGGTCACCTTGCGGCGTGGGTTCTGCTGCATGACCTGGCCGGGCAGGCCGGCGTCCCTGTCCGGGCCGGGCGGCGCGAAGTCGCCCGACGCACGCGCCGCGGCCTCACGCAGCTGCCCGTCCAGCTGGTCGTACAGATGAGTCCGCAGCGCCAGCGTCGTCACCGTCCCGATCACCGCACACACGATGGCGATCAGCACCACGGAAGCGACGACGAGCCGCGCCCGCAGCGTGCGCGGCTGTCCGGCCCGTCGCCCCTGCCGCCTCTGGCGTTGCTGCGGACCAGGCCGTCGCCGCCCACTCATGACACGGCGGGCTTGATCAGATAACCCGCCCCGCGCCGGGTGTGGATCATCGGCTCGCGCCCCGCGTCGATCTTCCGTCGCAGATAGGAGATGTACAGCTCGACGACGTTGGCCTGCCCGCCGAAGTCGTACGACCACACCCGGTCCAGGATCTGCGCCTTGCTGAGCACCCGCCGCGGGTTGCGCATGAGGAAGCGCAGCAGCTCGAACTCGGTGGCGGTGAGATGGATGGACTCCCCGGCCCGCGACACCTCGTGGCTGTCCTCGTCGAGCGTCAGGTCTCCGACCACGAGCACGGAGTCGGAACGCCGGTCGGCGGCCCCGGACCGCCGGATGAGCCCCCGCAGCCGCGCCACGACCTCCTCCAGGCTGAACGGCTTGGTGACGTAGTCGTCGCCGCCGGCGGTGAGCCCGGCGATACGGTCCTCCACCGCGTCCTTGGCGGTCAGGAAGAGCACGGGCACGTCCGGCAGTTCGCGCCGCAGCCGCCCGAGGACGGTCAGCCCGTCCATGTCGGGCAGCATCATGTCCAGCACGACGGCGTCGGGCCGGAACTCACGGGCGGTCTGTACGGCTCCCTGTCCGTCCCCCGCACTCCTGATCTGCCAGCCCTCATAACGAAGGGCCATGCTCAGCAGTTCGGTGATCGACAACTCGTCGTCCACCACAAGCACTCGGACGGGGCTCCCGTCCGGCCTCAGCAGTTCGGTGCGCCCCTGGGGCGAGGTCGTGGTCATGGTGCACACCTTGTCGGGGTCCTCTGAGAAGAGGCTTTCCCCCATCTGTGATTTGCCTGAGAAACACACAGGCGTCTCTCAGGCAGCCCCTGGGAAACACTCACCCCCGCGCGAAGCCGCCCGCGTGCTCGACCCTGGCGATGTGGATCGCGTACCGCTCGTACCAGCGCTCCCGGCCGCGCCGCTTGGCCGCGAGGTGCGCCGGGTGATCCCGCCACCGCTCGATCCCGGCGAGGTCCCGGAAGTAGGCGACGGAGATCGCGAGTCCGCCGGGAGTGTGGGCGAAGTCCTCACCGAGGAAGCCGGGGACCGCGCGGACGAGCCGGGAGAGGTCCTCGGCGGTGCGCCGGTATCCGTCGGGGTCGTCCTCGGTACGGGCCGAGGTGAAGACCACGGCGTAGTAAGGGGGTTCGGGGAGGGAGGCGGGCCGTACAGGGGTGTCTGTCTGATCGCTCATGGCAACCACGGTCGGCCGCGGGCCTGTTCGGCGTCCATGGCCCTTGCCGAAAGGGATCCGTACGGGATCCGAGTCTTTGCCCACGCCGGCCCACGCCTCGCCGCCCTCAGAACAGTCCCTCCTGCGGGTGCCTGAACTCCCGCAGCGGAAAGGTGAGTCCGGCGGCCATCGCCCCACCCGGGGACACCAGCTCCCAGCCGGTCATCAGCCGTGTGTCGAGCACGACCACCCCGCGCCCGCCGGCCGCCAGATGCAGATCGGGCCCGGCGGCCGCGACCAGCTCACCGCTCACGCGGCCCCCCGGGACGAGCTCCACCACCTCCCCGAGGGCGGAGGGAACCCCGGCAAGCCCGAACACCCCCGCGTGATCGACCACTTCACAAGGCTCCGGCCGCAGCGACTCCGGCCACCCACTGAGCGCCACGGCCCGCGCATGCAGCTCCCGCACCTGAGCCGCACGCTCCTCCCCGGTCCCCGGCAACGCCGACCGCACCGCCCGCTTCTCGGCGTACGGAATCCGGTCCGGCACCTGGAGCGCGGCCCGCAGCAGCTCCTCGGTGCGCCGGGCGGCCATCAGCGGGCCGGTGCCGAGCCAGCTGAAACAGACGGCACCCTGCTCCAGCAGCCGGGCGGAGCCCCGCTCGACCGCGGTGATCCCGACCTTCACCATGCCGGGCCCGAACCACGCCAGATACACCCGGTACGGCCGCGGGTCGTCGGCGATCGTGTCGGCGGCCACGGAGTGCGCCCGGTCCAGCCGCGCACACTCCTCGCACCGGGCGCCCGTGCTCCGCCCCGGCACGGCAGCACGGGTGGGGCAGGCATGCCCGCGCGCCCCCACACACTGCCGGGCGCTCCCCTCCGGCACGGCGAAGCCGACCCGCTTCCCCCACGGCAGCGCACTGCGCCGCCCGCCGTCCCACACCAGCGCCGGTCCGGCCGGCGACCAGCGGAGCCCCGAGCATTTCCACACCTGTGCCATCACTCTTGAGGGTATGGCCTGGGTCTGACAACGGGTTCCGGGCGGCGAAGAAGCGTAGGGTGACCGAAGGCCCGAAGCCGCAACCTCTTTTTGCGACTTCGGGCCTGTCTGCGTGGGTGCGCCACGGCGCGTGTCCTACGGCAGCACGTACACCGGCACCCCTTCCGCCGCGACCCCCGTCTGCCGCACGCACCCCCGCTTGATCAGCATGCGCAGGCAGTCATGGACCCGGTCGAGCGTGAGCCCCGTGCGCTCCGCGACCTCCTCCAGCCGGCAGTGCGCCGGCCCGCGCACCAGCGCCGGAGCGAGATACGCGGCGACGGCGTGCACGTCCTCGGTGACGACCAGGTTCTTCGCCCGCCAGGTGGCGAGGAGCTGCTGGGGGGTGATGGGCGGGCGGGGCGGTGCCGGGGCGGGGGGCCGCATACGGTCGGCGATGAGGTCGAGGGTGTCGGCGATACGACCGAGCACGTGCTGCACACCGCCTACGCGGTCAGTGAGGACGGCGAGGTGGTCGTTGGTGCGGCGCATCTCCTCGATCTGCTCGATCTGCGCGACGGCCAGGGCCTCGTCCGCCCGGATGTTCCGCTCCTCCAGCCGGACGATCGCGTCGGCGACCTGTTCGGGCATGAGGTAGGCGGTGCCGCCGTGCGGAGCGGGTTGCACGGGGGCGGGGTCGAGGGTGTAGGTGCCGTCGCGCTGAAGGGTCTCGATGACCTCGCTGACCCATTCCTTGAAGGGGGCGCACTCGGGCTTGGTGCAGCCGTTGACGAGCTGGATCAGCCCCTTGAGGTTCACCAGTTTCATCGAGCGCTGAAGCCTGTGACCTGCGAGTTTGCTCAAAGTGTCTGCTGTATAGACGCCTTGCGCAATCTCACGGAGACTGCTCTGCCAGTTTACGGAGACGTGCAGACCCAAGGCTTGCCGCGTGTTTGCGTACCCGAGATGGGCGGCGACGTCCACCGCCGGAAACCAGTGCTCCCCCTCCGGCGTGGTCAGCCTCCGCACCCGCGCCCCCGTGGCCGCGAAGACAAAGTCGTTGACGTCGATCGCGTCCTGCTTGCGCCCCGTCGGCTGCTCCGACGGAGTGTCGTTCTGCTCGTACATCGAGCATCACCTCCACCCCGGAAGCTAGAGACGGCGATCACCAACTTCCGTTCGCCGAGGGCACATTCACTCGATAGGTGACAGAGGTATCGATTCGACACCCGTGGGCCGCCCCGCCCCCGCAGCCACCGCCACCGTCACAGCCCGGCGCCCCCGCCCCGCCAGCCGGCAGCTGACGCACCCCGGATGCCCCTCCCGAGCCTGCGCGTCCCGTACCCGCATCCCCCAGTCCCGCCGCGGCCGCACCCCCGGCGGCTTGCCCCAGCCGGCGAGATGCAGGACCCACGTCACCAGAACGCTCACGGCCACGACGGTGAGCCCGCCCGTGACCAGCGGCAGCGAGGCCCTGCACACTCCCAGCCCCACGACACCGCTGCCCACCGTCGCGATGCCGAAGCCGGTCCAGCCGGCGACCGTGTGCCCCTCGTCGTACAGACTCATACAGCACCTCCGGGAACGAGACTCAGATTCCCTCACGAGCTAAGACGTTTCTCAACCGAATATCTCACGAGCTAAGGGATTCCGAAAGATGCACGGCACGCCGCGACCACCCGCCACTCCGGCCCAGGCGCTGTCGGCGATGGACCACCTCATCGCCGCCCACCTGATCGGACAGCAGGAGCTGGCCCGGCGGCTGGGCCTGAACGTCACGGACCTGACCTGTTTCGCCTTCGTCCTGGAGGCCGGCGACGACCTGCTGACGGCCGGTGACCTCGCCGCCCGCGCCCACGTGACCACCGGCGCGGTGACCGGCATCCTCAACCGCCTGGAACGCGCCGGCTACGTCACCCGCCGCCCCGACCCCACGGACCGCCGCCGAGTCCGCGTGGCCGCCGTACCGGATGCCGTCACCCGCGTGGCGGCGGTGTACGCAAGCCACTACAAACGCCTGACGGACCTGTTCTCCGACTACTCCGCCGACGAACTGGCGGTCATCACCGACTGGTTCACCCGGGCCACGGCCCTGGCGCACGAGTACCTGGAGAAGCTGAACCGGAACGACCCCGACGAGGAGTGCTGAGCCCTCGCACCGGGGCCGGATCCTGTCTGCTCGGCTGTCCGAGGCGTTCCGTTGCGCCGCCCGGGCGACCTGCCCGTGCCACCTCGCTCCGCTGTTCGTTCGGCACGCATTGACTGCACCGTGCCGCGCTGCGGGGACCTACTCGATGCACCCCTTCTCGCGGCGACCAGACACGCCTGCCCGCGTACCCGGTGCCCGCCGGCGCCGGGAGACCGGAAGAGAAGGGAAGAGAAGGGACTCGGATGCGCGCACTGCGACGTTTCCTGTGGAGCGCTCTTGCGTCTTCACTCCTTCTGATCGGAATCGCCCCGGCACCCGTCCAGGCCGCCGGGGCACACTCCAGAAACGGACACCACGACTGCCCGAGCACCCATCGGACGGCCAGCACCACGATGGCACCGCCGACGGGGCTGCAGAAGTACTACCGCGGCGACTGGCGGCTGGGCCCCCGCCGCCTCCCGAAGAGCGGCCCCATCGGGCGGATGCTCCGGGGCTACCGCCCGCAGGACCACACGTCGCAGTACTGGTTCCTCGGCTGCTACTGGCAGACCAACCAGCAGAACCAGTCCGGCTGGTGGTACCCGGACAACAACGGCTTCGTGCTCCGCCACGGCCGTCCGGTCGAGTCGCCGAAAACCCTCCGGGTGGGCAAACGGGTCGACCTCTTCGGCACCGGCACCGGCTTCTTCCTGGCGCCGGAGGGCACGCCGTACACGAAGCGCGCCATCCCGCCGAACAACCTGGACGAGTACAACCCGAAGGCGCCTGCCTTCAACTACCACCTCTACCGCGTCACCAAGCCGTTCACGGTCGAGGCCGGCCCCATCCGGCCCTGGTTCGGCCAGGAGGGACTCGGCGAGCAGTTCATGACGAGCACCAAGGTTTCCGACCTGGTCACCGCGGGGTACCTGGCCGACATCACCCCGAGGTCGTAGGACCGGCCGCAGCACGTCGGGACGGCGAATTCCAGGGGTCGTAGCAACACCGCGGTGAGTTGATCAAGCCGCGAGCAGCTTGGACAGACGCTCGGCCGGGGTCTCCCAGCCGAGCGTTCTGCGTGGGCGGCCGAGCAACTCTGATCAAGGCTTTACCTGTTCCGCGTTGTTCGTGGTCGGCGGCGTGGCTAGCGTTCCTGCGCCCCCCCATCTGCGGATCTCGCATCGGCGTTGATCGGCAGCATCCCACTGTCATGGGCAGACCACTCGGTCCCCATCGCCACCACCACAAGAAGGGCATTTTCTTGCTCTCAAGGAGACGTCGGGCGGCATCCACCGCCGCCCTGCTGTCCACCACGGCGCTCATATCGACCGGATGGCTCACGGCCACCGCGTCCGCCGCACCGTCGGCCACCGGGGCGCCCCATGTCAAACACCTGTGCGCCCACGCCACCACGCCGGGGCACGTGGCGTGCCTCGCAGAGGCCCGCACCGACGTCGTTCAGCACCTGACCGTCAGCCCGGACGCCACTCCGTCCGGTTACGGCCCCTCGGACCTGCAGAGCGCCTACAACCTGCCGTCCTCCACGGCCGGTTCGGGCCGCACGGTCGCGATCGTCGACGCCATGGACGACCCCAACGCCGAGTCCGACCTCGCCGCCTACCGGTCCCAGTACGGCCTCCCCGCCTGCACCACGGCCAACGGCTGCTTCAAGAAGGTGAACCAGACCGGCGGCACCACCTACCCGAGCGCGGACTCCGGCTGGGCCGGCGAGATCTCTCTCGACCTCGACATGGTCAGTGCCGCCTGCCCGCAGTGCCACATCCTGCTCGTCGAGGCCTCCTCCACGGGTATGGCGGACATCGGCACGGCCGAGAACGAGGCGGTCGCCCTCGGCGCGAAGTACGTCTCCAACTCCTTCGGCGGCCCCGAGGACCCGACCGAGACCACCGCCGACGTCCAGTACTTCAACCACCCCGGCGTGGCCATCACCGTCAGCGCGGGAGACAGCGGCTACGGCGTCCAGTACCCGGCCTCCTCCCCCTACGTCACCGCGGTCGGCGGCACCTCCCTCAGCCGTGCGGGCAACACCCGCGGCTGGAGCGAGTCTGTCTGGTCCAACGACAGCACCGACGGGACCGGGGCCGGCTGCTCCGCCGACGAGGCAAAGCCCACCTGGCAGTCCGACACCGGCTGCAGCAAGCGCACCGTCGCCGACGTCTCCGCGGTCGCCGACCCGGCCACCGGCGTCGCCGTCTACGACACCTACGGCGCCTCCGGCTGGGACGTCTACGGCGGCACCAGCGCCTCCTCACCCCTCATCGCGGCCACCTACGCGCTCGCCGGCACCCCGACCGCGAACAGCTACCCGTCCTCGTACCCCTACGGCCACACGTCGGCGCTGAACGACGTCACCTCGGGCAGCGACGGCACCTGCTCGACGAGCTACCTGTGCACCGCCGGCACCGGCTACGACGGCCCGACCGGCCTCGGCACCCCCAACGGCGCCACCGCCTTCACCGGAGGCGCCACCACGGTCAACTCGCTGCAGCCCGGCCGGAAGCTCACCTCCGGCCACCGCCTGAGCAGCGCGAACATCACACTCACGATGGGCAGCGACGGCAACCTGGTCGCCTACCTCAAGACGAACGGAACCAGCAGCAGCGGCCCGGCGATCTGGTCCACCGGCACCTCCGGCCACTCCGGCGCCTACGCCTACATGCAGAGCGACGGCAACCTCGTCGTCTACTCGAGCACCGGCAGCGCACTCTGGTCCACCCACACCAATGGCCACAGCGGCGCCTACTTCCTGGTGCAGGACGACGGCAACATGGTGGTCTACGGCTCCGGCGGCGGGCCCGGCACCGGCGGCTCGCTCTGGTCGGACGGCACCTACACGAGGTCGACGAAGATCGGCTCGGGCCAGAAGCTCCAGGGCGGCTGGTGGGCCCAGACCCAGTACACCCGCCTGGTGATGCAGCCGGACGGCAACTTCGTGATCTACCGCAGGCACGACGGCAAGGCGATCTGGTCCGCCGGCACCTCCGGCCACTCCGGCGCCTACGCCTACATGCAGAGCGACGGCAACCTCGTCGTCTACTCGAGCACCGGCAGCGCGCTCTGGTCCACCCACACAAACGGCCACAGCGGCGCCTACGCCCTGCTGCAGAGCGACGGCAACTTCGTCGTCTACGCCAGCACCGGCGGACCCGGCAAGGGTGGTGCACTGTGGGCCGGCAACACGCAGTCGTACGTGCCCTGAGCCGGACGCTCTCCTGAGAAACGGCGATGGCCTGGGAAACCCCGGGCCATCGCCGTATGCGGGATCCCCGCCGGCTTTCCCTTGTCAAAGCCAGAGGCCCTGTGGATCACTCCACAGGGCCTCTGGCATGCTGCGCACTCGGCAGGATTCGAACCTGCAACCTTCTGATCCGTAGTCAGATGCTCTATCCGTTAAGCTACGAGTGCTTGTTCTCTTGTTCTTGTCTCCGTTTCGGCCCTTTCGGCCCCGTCCCGGCGACAGGAAGAACATTACATGACTGCCGCCGACATGTGAAATCCGATTGGCACACCCCTTGTGACCTGCGGAAACGTCCGCAGGCGGGCCGAGGGGCGACCGAGGGCGGGAACGCCGAAGCCCCGGTCCTGGGGACCGGGGCTTCGGGATCGGTGCGGAGGCGGAGGGATTTGAACCCTCGATGGGCTTTAAGGCCCAAACCGCATTAGCAGTGCGGCGCCATAGACCGGACTAGGCGACGCCTCCAGCACAACCGCTCACGCGAGCGCGCGAGTGGTGCGTGCAGATGATGACACAGCCGAGCGGCCTGTCACCAATCGCCCCCCACGGTACTAGGCAGTCGGGTCGCAGGGCAAAGGGCTTCCGCGCGGCGCGGCGCGGGCGCAACGTCCGGGGGGCCGGAGCGTTGGGCAGGGCATGGTCTTTTTCCTTCAGCGGGGTCAGGGGCACAGAGCCCCACAGGGGGATCCGGGGGTCACTGTCCCTCGACGAGGGCATGTCCATGGCAGTGGCCCGTCCGTCCTCGCCGGCGCATCCGCCCTGGTCGCCGTGTCCGCCCTGGCTGTCCTTCCCGCCGCCCCCGCCGTCGCCGCCCCCGCCGTCGCCGCCCCCGCCGTCGCCGCCCCCGCCGTCGCCGTCCCCGCCGTACCGCCGCCCGTGCGGCCCGAGGACCGGCCCGGTGATCACCTCACCGTCGTCGTGCGGCATGCCGGGTCCGGGTGGGACGGGACGTACGAGCTGTTCTGTCACCCGGACGGCGGAAGCCACCCGGACGCCTCGGAGGCCTGCCGGGTGCTGGACGAGCACACGCCGTGGGGGCGGGACCTCTTCGCCCCGGTGGCGCCCGGCACCCTCTGCACCATGCTCTACGGCGGACCGGCCACCGCCCGGGTGACCGGCACCTGGGCCGGACGCAGCGTCGATGCCGCCTACGACCGCAGCAACGGATGCGAGGTCGCACGGTGGGACCGGATGGTGCCGCTGCTGCCGAAGTCGGGGCCGGCGACCTGAGCCGTGGGCCCGCCGGCCGGTCAGCCCGTCGGCCCCTCCACGTCGGCCTCCCTCGCCCCTCCGGCCCAGAGATCCCCCCAGCCAACCGACCGACCGGCCCCCGACCCAGCGCCGCCCCGGCCCGGCCCAGACCCAACCCCAGCAGCCGATGGCTTCCCCCGGGGAAATCACCTGTCCCGTAAAGGTCCCGCGAAGGTCTCGGGGAAGCCGAGGCCGGGCGCGGCGGGTGGTGGCCGGTTCGTTGTCACTTTGTCGTGGGACCTCCCTCTCATCCGGCGTCGCGAGCGCAACGTGTGCCCTTAGACTCCCTCGCGTGACACGTCGCGGGCCGGTTGGCAAGATGGCCCGAGCGGTCGGCAAGATGCGGTAACAGGGAGGAAGGCGTCTCGTGAGCAGCAGGCCATCCCGAGGCGCTGCTCGCCTCGCAGCCATACTCGACGCGCTGCCGGACGCGTTGGTCCTGGTCAACGCCAACGGAACCGTCGTCAACGCCAACACCATCGCGCTCGAGGCCTTCGAGGCGCCCGGTACGGCACTCGTGGGGCGTGGGCTGCTCGATCTGCTGCCCGAGTTCGACTCACGGCTGATCCCCGGGTCCATGCGGCGGCCCGACCACATGGATCCGCAGGGGCGGACCAAGCCCACGCGGATGGTCGCGCGGCGCACCGACGGATCCGAGTTCCCCGTCGAGGTCACGAGCGCGAACCTGGAGAACGGGCAGCAGGCGTACGACGGTTACGGATACACGGGTGACGAGCTGCTCATGCTCGTCGTCCGGGATCTGTCCGGGACCGTCGACACCGAGGCCGAGCTGGCGCGCTCGCAGCGGCAGACGGAGATGATTCTGCGGGCCGCCTCCGAGGGTGTCGTAGGGACCGACACCGGCGGGCGGATCGTGCTCGTCAACCCGGCCGCCGCCCAGATACTGGGTTACCGGGCCGGTGAGCTCGGCGGCAAGGAGCTGCACACGCTGGTGCTGCACTCGCGTGCCGACGGTTCACCGTTCCCGTACGAGGAGTCGCCGCTCGCCGACACCCTGCGCTCCGGGCGCAAGCACCGGGTGCGCGGGCAGGTGCTGTGGTCCAAGGGGGACGAGAAGGTCTCGGTCGATCTGACCACCGCCCCCGTGCGGGACGGGGACCAGCTCGTCGGCGCCGTGATGACCTTCGCCGACCGGCGGGCCTACGAGGCCCTCGCCGAGGAGAAGGCCGCGCTGGAGAAGGCGCACGCGGAGGAGGTCGAGCGGCTCACCGAGGAGCACGCCTCCGACCTGACCGCGCTGCGCCAGCAGCACGTCACCGAGCTCGAGGAGCTGCGCGAGAAGCACGCGGAGGAGCTGGCGGCCGGCGAGGAGCGGTACGCCGCGCTCGCCGAGCGGGAGAAGGACCGGTACGAGGCCCTCGCCGGGCGGCACGAGCAGTTGCTGACCCTGCTCGGGCAGTCGCTGCGCGGCCCGCTGGAGGAGCTGCGGCGCGAGCTGGCGGCACTGGCCGCCGACGACGCCGGGCAGCTGTGGCCGGAGGCCAACCAGGTCCTGCATCACCTTTCGGCCGGTTATTCGCGGATCACGACGCTCATCGACAACGTCCTCGGGTATCAGCGGCTGGACGCGGGCGCCGAGGACATCACCCGTACGAAGGTCCTGCTGGACGCCGTCGTCGCCGCCGGTGTGGAGGGGGCCGTCGAACTGATCGGTCCGGGGCGGGTGCAGTTCGCCGTGCACGCGCCGCCCATCGAGGCCGAGGTCGACCCGCAGCGGCTCGCCACGGCGCTGGCCCATCTGGTGGCGGATGTCGCCGGTGTCGACGCCACCGGCAACTCGCCCGTCTCCGCGGGCGGTTACCTGGACAACACCGTCGTGGTCGCGGCCGCGCAGCGGGGCGAGGTCGCGCGGATCGAGGTGCGCGGGCCGTATGTCGGGGGAGACCCGGTGCACGAGCCGATCGTGCGCGGGATCGTACGGGCCCACGGCGGCGTGCTGCAGACGCACGAGGTGCCGGGCATGAGCGGCAGCGCGTACGTGCTGGAGGTGCCGCTCGGCGGTGGCGCCGGGACGGTGGACGGTACGAGTGCGGGGCAGGTGTCCGCCCCCGCGCTCCCGGCCGCCGGGCCGGGTGCGGGCGTGCAGGGCTCCGGCGCCGGTGAGGTGGCCGTGGCCGAGGCCGGTGCCGTCGAGCAGGCGGCCGGTGGCGGACGGCGGCGGGCCCGGCGGTCCTCCACCGACGCCTTCCTGGACAGCGACGTTCCCGGTGCCGGGCCGGCCGGTGAAACCGACGCGCACACGCCGACCGGGCGCCGCCGCAGGCGGGCCGGCGCGCCCGCCGAGGAGACCGGCGCGGTCCCGGCCGAGGCCGCGGAGGCCGGGTCCGGGGGGACCGGACGACGCCGCGGCCGGCCCGCCGAGGGCGGCGCCGGTGACGGCGCGGCTGTGAGCGAGGGTGTGAGCGAGGGTGCGGTGGTGACCGCTGCCGAGCATGCCGCGGGGGCCGCCGCCTCCCGTACGGGACTCGGCCCCGCCGTTCCGCCGCAGGGCGTGCCCGCGCCCACGGGCCGGCGCGCCCGCCCCGCCTCCGGCGCCCCGCAGGCCGCCCTGCCGCCCGCACTGCCGGCGGCGGGCAACGAGCCGACGCCGGGTGCGGAGGCTGTTCCGGGTGCCGAAGGTGTTCCGGGTGCCGAGGGTGGGCAGCCGACCGGGCGGCGCCGGCGTGCGCTGGCCGCCGCGGCGGAACGTGCCGCCGCCCAGGAGGCGGGCGGTGCGCGTACGGTCTTCGCCCTGCCGCCGGCCGAGGCCGACCGCACCCCGCAGTCCGCGGACTCGGCGAGCGGAGTGGGCACGGTTCCGGCGTCCGGTGGCGTTCCGGGTACGGCTGTGCCCGTCGGGCCCGGTGCCGGTGTGCCTGCCGGTCCCGGTGCGAGTGCTGTTCCCGGTGTTGTTCCCGGTGTTGTTCCGGGTGCTGGGCAGGTTGCCGGCCCCCTTCCCGTTCCCCCTCAGGCCTCCGGTCCGGTGCAGGTGCCCTCGCAGCTGCCGCCCTCCGCAGCGGCGGGTGCCGACGGCCGGCACGACGCCGTACCGATGGACCAGGCCGCGGACCACACCCCGCCGCAGCCGCATCCGACCAGCGCGCCGACCGGCCGGCGCCGCCGCGCCGTGGCCCAGCCGGCGGATTCCGCTCAGCCGGGCCCGGCACCGGCACCCACGGCTCAGGCCGCGCCCGGACAGGCCGTAGCGCACCCGGCGCAGACGCCGACTCCCGGTCAGGGCACGCCGGTTCACGGCATTCCGGCGCAGGGTACGGCCGGGCAGGGCATCCCCGTCCAGGCCGGTCCCGCGGCGACGCCCGCGCAGACGCCCGGTGCGGCACCCGGCGCCCCGGCCGGTGCCCCCGCGCCCGGTCAGCAGGCCGCCGTACCGCAGGCAGCCGTACCGCACCCCGCCGCGCCGACGCACGACACCGTCGGCCGACCGGTTCCGACGACCCCGACGCCGCCCGGTGGTACCCCGAGCGCCCGGACGGTGCCCCCGCCGGCCGGTGCCGGACCGGTGCCGACGGCCGTTCAGACGCCCGGCGTGCCCCAGCAGTGGCCCGGCGGCGACGCCGGCTCCGGCGCGGGCACGCCCGTACCGCAGACCGGCACGCCCGCCCCCGGTACCCCGCTCCCCGCGGAGCACGCCGGGGGCCAGGCGCCGCGGGCCGCGCAGCCGTTGCCCGTCGAGAGTGCCGCGGCCGACCCGAACTCGACGCAGGGGCGGGCGATCAGCGTCCGCACGCTCGGTCAGGGTGTGCCGTTCTCGCGGCAGGCCGCTCAGGTGCAGCAGCCGACGGCGACCCCGCCGCCGCACGCGCCGGGCGGTTCCGGCCGCCGGCGCAAGCTGGGCACGCCTCCCGACCCGGCCAAGCGCTCGGAGCAGCAGCCGGAGCAGCCGGGCCGGCCGCATCCGCCGGCCGAACAGCCGACGACCGCGCATCCGTCCCTGGCCGGTCAGGCGCGGCTCGCCCCGGGCACCGAGGGCGCGGGACGGTCGTACGCCATAGGCGCGCCGGACGCCGACGCCGCCGAGGGGCCCGAGCCGCTGGACGGCCCCGGGGGTGCCATCGAGATCGCGGACACCCCGCGGCCGCAGCCGCTCGACGACGAGCTGCCGCCGGAGCCGCTGGACAACCCGCGTCGGCTGCTGGTGTGGCCCGCGCCGGACGCGACGACCCAGCAGGCGCTGAGCGACCGCGGCTACCGGCCGGTGATCGTGCACTCCCGTGAGGAGGTCGACGCGCAGATCGCGGCGTTCCCGGCCGCGCTGTTCGTGGATCCGCTGACGGGGCCCATCACGCGTACGGCCCTGCAGTCGCTGCGGCAGGCCGCCGTCGCGGCCGAGGTGCCGGTGCTGGTCACGGCCGGGCTCGGGCAGGCGACGCGCGAGGCGGCGTACGGCGCCGATCCGGCCGTCCTGCTGAAGGCGCTCGCGCCGCGCGACAGCGAGCAGCATCCGCCGCGGGTCCTGCTCATCGAGGAGCACGCGGAGATCGCGCTGGCGCTGACGGCGACGCTGGAGCGGCGCGGGATGCAGGTGGCGCGGGCCGCGAGCGACGACGACGCGGTGACGCTGGCGGGGCAGTTCCGGCCGAACCTCGTGGTGATGGACCTGATGCAGGTGCAGCGGCGGCAGGCCGGGTTCACCGGGATCATCGACTGGCTGCGCGCGAACGGGCAGCTCAACCGCACCCCGCTGGTCGTCTACACCGCCGCCGTCGACCAGGCCGACCTGCCCCGGCTGGCCTCGGGCGAGACGGTGCTGTTCCTCGCGGAGCGGTCGACCAGCGCGGAGGTGCAGAGCCGGATCGTGGACCTGCTGGCCGGGATCGGCACGAATTAGCACGACGAACAGCCCCTGGCACGCGCCCGGGGCTGCTCCGTCGTCCGGTGGCGTCAGCCGATCCTGGTGACGTCCAGCTCCCCGTCCGCGTACCGCCTGCGCAGCACCTTCTTGTCGAACTTGCCCACGCTGGTCTTCGGCACCGACTCGACGATCGTCCAGCGCTCGGGCAGCTGCCACCTGGCGATGCGGCCCTCTTCGGCGAGGAAGGCGCGCAGGGTCTCGAAGTCGGCGGTGGCGCCCTCCTTCAGGACGACCGTGGCCAGCGGGCGCTCGCCCCACTTCTCGTCGGGTACGGCGACCACCGCGGCCTCGGTGACGTCCGGGTGGGACATCAGCGCGTTCTCCAGCTCCACCGAGGAGATCCACTCGCCGCCGGACTTGATGACGTCCTTGGCGCGGTCGGTGAGGGTGAGGAAGCCGTCGGGGGAGATGGTGCCGACGTCACCCGTCTTCAGCCAGCCGTCCGCGCTGAACTTGTCGGCGGGGCGCAGCGGTTCCGCGTCGGGGCCGTTGTAGTAGGCGCCGGCGATCCAGGGGCCGCGCACCTCCAGCTCGCCCGCCGACTCGCCGTCCCAGGGGAGGCGTTCGCCGCCGGGGCCGGTGAGCCGGGCCTCGACGCCGGCCGGGAAGCGGCCCTGGGTGAGGCGGTAGGCGAACTCCTCGTCCGTACCGGCCGCGTGGGCCGGGGGACGGGCGACCGTGCCGAGCGGGGACGTCTCCGTCATGCCCCAGGCGTGGCAGACGCGCATGCCGAGCCGGTCGAAGGCCTCCATGAGGGAGGGCGGACAGGCGGAGCCGCCGATGGTGACCTGGGTGAGGGAGGAGACGTCGCGGGGCCGGCCGGTCAGCTCGGCGAGCAGGCCCTGCCAGATGGTCGGGACGGCCGCGGCGTGGGTCGGCCTCTCGCGTTCGATCATCTCGGCGAGCGGCGCCGGCTGGAGGAAGCGGTCCGGCATCAGCATGTTGACGCCGGTCATGAAGGTGGCGTGCGGCAGGCCCCAGGCGTTGACGTGGAACTGGGGAACGACGACCAGCGAGGTGTCCTGGTCGGTCAGGCCCATCGACTGGGTCATGTTGACCTGCATGGAGTGCAGGTAGATCGAACGGTGGCTGTACACCACGCCCTTGGGGTCGCCGGTGGTGCCGGAGGTGTAGCACATGGCGGCGGCCTGGCGTTCGTCCAGCTCCGGCCAGTCGAAGGTGGTCGGCCGGTCCGCGATCAGCTCCTCGTACTCGTGGATCCGGGCGTGCGCGCCCTGGAGGGGGGAGCGGTCGCCGGGGCCGGAGACGACGATGTGCTCGACCGTGGGCAGCTTGGGCAGCAGCGGGGCGAGCAGCGGGATCAGGGAGCCGTTGACGATGACGACCTTGTCGGCCGCGTGGTTGACGATCCACACCAACTGCTCGGCGGGCAGCCGCAGATTGAGCGTGTGCAGCACCGCGCCCATGGACGGGATCGCGAAGTAGGCCTCGACGTGCTCGGCGTTGTTCCACATCAGGGTGGCGACCCGGTCGTCGCCCCGGACGCCGAGTTCGTCGCGCAGGGCGTTCGCCAGCTGCACCGCGCGCACTCCGGCCTCGGCGAAACTGCGCCGCTGCGGCTCGGTTTCCCCGGTCCAGGTGATGATCTGTGACCGTCCGTGCACCAGCGTCCCGTGCGTCAGGATGCGGGTGACGGTCAGCGGTACGTCCTGCATGGTGCTCAGCACGGAGTCCTCCCGGGGCGACATTGCCTACGCGGTGGTAGAGGTTGCGCTGATTCTGCTCACATACCGCGCGGTATGTCACTAGGGGGTGTGTCACTCGGGAGAAATCCCGGACAGGAAACTCGGGGAGGAAACCCGGGAGAACTCGGGGAGAGTCCCCGGCTAGCGGACCAGTCCCAGCTCAGGATCCTCGCGCAGCTTGGCCAGCGCACGCGACACCGCCGACTTCACCGTGCCCACCGACACCCCGAGCACCTCGGCGGTCTGGGCCTCGCTGAGGTCCTCGTAGTAGCGCAGGACGACCATCGCCCGCTGCCGCGCCGGCAGCTTCATGATCGCCCGCCACATGGCGTCGTGCAGCGCCTGCCGCTCGGCCGGGTCGTCGTCGCCCGGCACGGGCTCCGGCTCGGGCAGCTCGTCGCAGGTGAACTCGTCCACCCTGCGCTTGCGCCACTGCGAGGTCCGGGTGTTCAGCAGCGCGCGGCGCACATAGCCGTCGAGCGCCCGCTGGTCCTCGATCCGCTCCCAGGCCACGTAGGTCTTGGCGAGCGCCGTCTGCAGCAGGTCCTCCGCGTCGCAGATGTTCGCGGTGAGCGAGCGCGCGGTGCGCAGCAGAACCGGCTGACGAGCCCGCACGTACGACGCGAACGTCGGGTAGGTCGGAGCCTCGCCGCTCGGCCGGAGCCGGGGGTGCGGGAGGCTCTGCCGCCTTGGTGCGGCAACGGCCGAGGCGCTGGTGCACACGGGTGTGGTCATGGCTCCACGCTAGGAGCGGACCCCCGGCGGCGGATCGCCCGCAGGTCCCGAAGCGGCGTCCCCCTCAGGTTGTAGGGGTGGGGGCAGCTCCACCTCCTGAAGGTGGACGGCGGATCCACCCCGTCTGCGGGTACGACCCTGACTCCGCCCCGGTCCGGCCTGGCTCCGCCCACTGGTCCGACCCTGAGGCCGGGGCGGGCCCGGCCGCACGCCCGGGCGCCGGGAGCGGGGAGGCGGCCCGCCGGTCAGCCGTCAGCCGTCAGCCGTCAGGACCAGCCCCGAGGTCGGCACCCCGGTGCCGGCCGTCACCAGGGTCCGCCTCGCGCCCGGTATCTGGTTCACCGCCGTGCCCCGCAGCTGGCGCACCGCCTCCGCCATGCCGTTCATCCCGTGCAGATAGGCCTCACCGAGCTGACCCCCGTGTGTGTTGAGCGGCAGCCGCTCCTCGGCCACGAAGTCCGCCGCCTCCCCCTTTCCGCAGAACCCGAACTCCTCCAGCTGCATCAGCACGAACGGTGTGAAGTGGTCGTAGAGAATCCCCACGTCGATGTCGGCCGGGCCGAGTCCGGACGACCGCCACAGCCGGCGGGCCACCGCGCCCATCTCCGGCAGGCCGGTCAGATCGTCCCGGTAGAAGCTGGTCATCTGCTCCTGCGCCCGGCCGGCGCCCTGGGCGGCCGCCGCGATCACGGCCGGGGGATGCCGCAGGTCCCGGGCCCGCTCCACCGAGGTGACGACGAGCGCCTGCCCGCCGTCGGTCTCCTGGCAGCAGTCCAGCAGCCGCAGCGGCTCCACGATCCAGCGGGACGCCGCGTGTTCGGCGAGCGTGATCGGGCGGCCGTGGAAGTACGCCGCCGGGTTCGTCGCCGCGTACTTGCGGTCCAGCACGGCCACATGCCCGAACACCTCCGGCGTCAGCCCGTACGCGTGCAGATACCGCTGGGCCGCCATCGCCACCCACGAGGCCGGTGTGAGCAGCCCGAACGGCAGCACCCAGCCGAGCGCCACGCCCTCCGCCGACGGCTCCCGGTGCTGCACGCCGGCGCCGAACCTCCGGCCCGAGCGTTCGTTGAAGGCGCGGTAGCAGACCACGACCTCCGCCACGCCCGTCGCCACCGCGAGCGCGGCCTGGAGCACGGTCGCGCAGGCCGCACCGCCGCCGTAGTGCACCCGGGAGAAGAAGGACAGCTCGCCCATCCCGCAAGCCTGGGCCACCGTGATCTCCGGGTTGGTGTCCATCGTGAACGTCACCATCCCGTCCACGTCCGCCGGCGCCAGCCCCGCGTCGTCCAGCGCGGCCCGCACCGCCTCCACGGCCAGCCGCAGTTCGCTGCGCCCGGAGTCCTTGGAGAACTCGGTGGCCCCGATCCCGGCGATCGCGGCGCGCCCGGCCAGGGTCTCGCGCGCCCGGGGACTCATGAGCGGCCCCCGGCGTCCGGGACCGTGACGGTGACCGTGCCTGTCACATGTCTGCCGAGGGCGTTGGCGCCGACGACCCGTACGGTGGCGGTGTCGCCGTCGACCGCCTCGATCGTGCCCGTCAGCACCATCGTGTCTCCCGGATAGTTGGGCGCCCCGAGCCTGATGGCGACCTTGCGGAGCATCGCCGTCGGGCCGAAGTGGTCCGTGATGTATCTGCCGACCAGTCCGTTCGTCGTCAGGATGTTCATGAAGACGTCCGGGGAGCCCTTCTGCCTGGCCGACTCGGCGTCGTGGTGCACGTCCTGGTAGTCCCGCGACGCGATCGCCCCGGCCACGATCAGCGTCCGCGTGACCGGGATCTCCAGCGGGGGCAGTGCGGCGCCCGCCGTCAGTGCCGTCGTCGGCGCCGTGTTCACGACTCACTCCCCATGCGCGATCAACTCCCCCAGTTCCTGCAGCACTTCGGCCCCGCAGCCCAGATACGCGTCCAGTTGCCGGCCCCACAGGAAGTGGCGGTGCACCGGGTGGCCGAGATCGGCTCCCGCACCGCCGTGCAGATGCTGGCCGGTGTGCACCACCCTGTGCCCCGCCTCGGACGCCCACCAGGCGGCGGTCAGCGCATGGGTGGCGTACGGCAGTCCCGCGTCCCGCCTCCAGGCGGCCTCATAGGCGGTCACCCGTATCGCCTCGGTGTCCATGTGGGCGTCGGCGGCGCGGAGTTGGACGGCCTGGCGGGTGGCGAGCGGGCGCCCGAACTGCTCCCTGCCCGCGACATGCGCCACGGCCCGGGCCAGGGAGCCCGCGCACACCCCGGCCTGGAGTCCGGCGAAGGCCGTGCGGGCAGTGGCGAGGACGTCGGCGTAGGCGCCCGGGCCGCCCAGCGGTTCGGCCGGTGCCCGGTCGAGGGTGAGCCGGGCCGCCGACCAGGGAGCCGTCAGTTCGACCGGGGTGATGCCGGCGCCCTGGCCGAGCGGCGCCAGCCACAGCCGGCGGCCGGTGTCGGCGACCAGGACATGGGTGGCGTCCCGGAGCCAGGGCACGACGGGGACGGTGCCGGTCAGCTCCCCCGGCGCCGGGGCTCGTACGGCGTCCTGGGCCGGGAACGCCCCGGTCACCACCGCCGATCCGTCCTCCAGGGCGGGGAGGAGACGGTCCCGTTGCTCGGGGCTGCCGTGGGCCGCGACCGCCAGGACGCCGTACACGCAGCTCGCCGCATAGGGCACCTGGGCCGTCGTACGCCCCTGTTCCTCCAGGAGCAGGACCAGGCCCAGCAGGCCCAGGTCCGCCACGGCACCGACCAGGCCGGCCGCGCAGAGGGACTTCCACAGCGCGGGGTCGCTGCCGGTGCCGGCGGCCGCCAGGCGCTCGTGGGTGGCGAGGTCGCCGAAGATCCGCGCGGCCAGGTCACGGGCCTCGGCCTGGGCCTCGGTGGGCGTGAAGTCCATGTCAGGCCCCGCCCTCGCCGTGGCCGTCGACGGCCCGGAAGACCGGGAGGACCTGCGCGCCCTCCGCGTCCTCGTAGGTGCGGAACTCCACCTGGACGGGCAACCCGATGCGCACCTTGTCGTACGGCACCCCGGTCACATTGCTCACCATCCGCACCCCCTCGGCGAGTTCGATCAGGCCGACCGCGTAGGGAGGGTCGAAGGCCGGGAACGGCGGGTGGTGCATCACCACGTACGAGTAGACCGTCCCCTCGCCGGTCGACTCGACCGTGTCCCAGTCCAGGCAGCCGCACGCGTTGCAGCCCGGCAGCCAGGGGTGGCGCAGGGTGCCGCAGCCCGTGCAGCGCTGGATGAGGAGTCTGCGCTCGGCCACGCCCTGCCAGAACCCGGCGTTGTCCCGGCCCACCGCCGGGCGGGGGCGCGGGGCCGGGGGTTTCCGGCGGGCCGGGGCGTACTTGAGGATGCGGAAGCGGTGGGTGCCCACGAGGTCGCCGTCGACCCGGACGTCCGTGCGGGTCGTGACGAAGTACCCGGTGCCCAGCTTCGTCGTCTTGCGGCCGGAGACCGACTCGATCACCGAGTCGAACGCGACCTGGTCACCCGGGCGCAGGGGCCGCAGATACTCCTGCTCGCAGTCGGTGGCCACCACGGCCGTACAGCCCGAGGTATCGAGGAGGGACAGCAGCTCGTCGTAGGCGCCCGTGCGGCCCTGGTGTCCGGACAGGCCGCCCATCGTCCAGGCCTGGAGCATGGTGGGCGGGGCGATGGCGTCCGGGCCCGAGTAGGCCGGGTTGGCGTCGCCCATGGCCTCGCACCAGTGCCGGATCATCGGAGCGTTCACCGGGTCCCTGCCCACCCCGGCGACGGCGGCCGGCCGCCCCTCGTACGCCTTGAGGCGCGCGCCCAGCGGGTCGGGGACCACCTCTGCCGCGCTCATCGCCGCCCCCTCGTCATCCCGAGTCGCGTCGTCGCGACGATCTCCCGCTGCACCTCGCTCACCCCGCCCCCGAACGTGTTGATCTGCGCCGCCCTGTTCAGCCGCTCCAGTTCGCCGTCCCCGAACGCACCCGGCGAACCGGAGCGGACCAGGCCCGCCTCCCCGGCGATCTCCTGACACATGCGATACGTCGCGACAGCCGATTCAGTTCCCGCGAACTTCACCCCGCTGGCGTCCCCGGGGGCCACTCGCCCCGCCCCCACGTCCGCCACCAAACGCCAGCTGAGCAGGCGCGATGCCGCCAGCCGGGCATGCGCTTCGGCCGCCCGAAAACGTATCCACGGCTCGTCGATCCGGCGCCTTGCCGTCACCGGATCGGGTGTACGGGCGGCGGTGAGCGCGGCGGCGAGGAAGTCCTCCGCCTGCATGCCGAGGGCGGCGAGCGCGACCCGCTCGTGGTTGAGCTGGCCGGTGATCAGCGACCAGCCCTCGTTCTCGGTGCCGACCAGGCTGTCGGCCGGGACGCGGACGCCGTCGTAGTACGTGGCCGTCGTCGTCTGCCCGCCCACCGTCTCGATCGGCGTCCAGGAGAACCCCGGCGCGTCGGTCGGGACGAGGAGGACGGAGATGCCCCGGTGCCTGGGCGCCTCCGGGTCGGTGCGGCAGGCGAGCCAGATCCAGTCGGCGTGCTGGGCGCCCGAGGTGAAGACCTTCTGCCCGTCGATCCGCCAGCCCTTACCCTCGCGCACGGCACGGGTGCGCAGCGAGGCCAGGTCGGTGCCGGCGGACGGCTCCGTGTAGCCGATCGCGAAGACGGCCTCCCCGCCGAGGATGCGGGGCAGGAAGTAGGCCTTCTGCCGCTGACTGCCGTACTTCATGAGGGTGGGGCCCACGGTGTTGAGCGTGACCATGGAGACCGGGGCGCCGGCCCGGTACGCCTCGTCGAAGAAGACGAACTGCTCCTCCGCGCCCCGGCCCTGGCCGCCGTACTCGACCGGCCAGCCGAGGCCCAGCCAGCCGTCGGCTCCGATGCGGCGCAACAGGGCGCGGGTGGCGGCCGGTTCGCGACGCTCGCGCGGGTCCGGGAGCACGGTGCGGAAGTAGGCGCGGAGTTCGGCGCGCAGGCGTTGCTGCCGCTCGGTGGGGGCGAGGTGCACGGCGGGCCCTCCCGGCCTCGCGTACCTGACAGGACAGTTTCTGACTGTCCGTCAGATAGGGACGGGTGTCAAGGTCGTCGCCTTCCGGAACGGAACGGCGCAGGGCGCGGGAAAACGCCTGCGCGGCGGCACCGAAGTACCGCCGCGCAAACGTGTTACGACCCCGAAGCACACCCCACGAGGGCCCTCACCGGGAGGGGCCTCGCCCGCGGGTCACCACAGGTCGGTGAAGTGGATGGCCACGTTCTCGTTGCCCTGCTGGACGGCCGTCCAGGCAGAGCCGTTGACCTGGGCGGTGCTGCTCTGGTTCGAGGCACCGTTGCCGACCGCGTTCTGCTGCGTGGTCGACGAGTTGCCGTTGTTGTCGTGGCCGACTCCGCTGCCGATGATGCCCGCCACACCGGTGTTGGCGCTCGATCCGTTGTCCGCGAAGGCGCCGTTGTCGGCGGCCGCGACGCCGCCGAAGAGGGCGGCTGCGAGCGGGAGCGCGGCGACGGCGACGAGAACGCGGGCTGTACGGATGCTTGCCATGTTGTTCCTCCAGAACCGAGAACTGTGCGGCCCTAGGGCCGGAAGTACGTGAAGTTCGGCTTGTGTCAGGGCAGTTGGCCGACCGCTCCGACAGTGGTGGACGACGTCGCGAGACCAGAGTTGCCCACCGAATCCCCGGCGAACCACCACGGAAGGCCCGATTCGCACGCAAGCGTGATGACATGTCGATAAACCCTTATCGCCATCTTTCGTGCCGTACCCCACCAGGAGGGGCCAGTCGGCGCTTTCGCCTACCAAGCGGTACAAGGGGTGAATCGTTCCTTCACGCATTCGGCCAATTTCCCCGGCCCCGGCGCGTCACCGCCGCCCCCTCTTCCCTTTTTCGAACGTACGTACGAGCATGGAGGCATGGCCTACACCGACCGGCAGGCCACGACGCTGGCCCTCGCACACGCCCTGTCAGCCGCCGAACGCGGCCTGGCCGTCATGCCCCTGTCCCGGACGAAGCTCCCGGCCCTGCGCTCCCCCCACCGCGACGACCCCGACCCGGCCGGACCTCCCTGTCACGGCGAGTGCGGCCGCTTCGGCCACGGGGTGTACGACGCCTCCACCGACCCCGTCCGCATCCGCGAGCTGTTCGCCGCGGCGCCCTGGGCGACCGGCTACGGCATCGCCTGCGGACTGCCGCCGTACCACCTGATCGGCGTCGACCTGGACACCAAGTCCGACACGAACTCCTCGACCGCGCTGCGCGAACTTGCGCTGCGCCATCTGTTCACCATTCCGGAGACGGTCGTCGTGCGCACCCCGAGCGGCGGGCGCCACCTGTGGCTCACCGGCCCGCCGGACGTCGTCGTACCGAACTCCGCCGGGCGTCTCGCCCCCGGCATCGACATCCGGGGCGCCGGCGGCTACCTGGTCGGCCCCGGCTCCCGCACCGACCACGGCGTGTACACGACCGCCCCCGGCACGGCGCACCTGGCCCCCGCCGCCTGTCCGCCGTCCCTGCTGCGCCTGCTGGTGCCGCCACCCCGGCCCCCGCATCCCCACCCGAGCCCTCCGGCTGCCGGTGACCACGGCCGCGGCCTGGTCCAGTTCGTCCTCTCCGCACACGAGGGCCAGCGCAACACCCGCCTCTTCTGGGCGGCCTGCCGCGCCTACGAGAACGGCATCGGCCCCGCCCTGGCCGACCCCCTGACCGAGGCCGCCCTGGGCACCGGCCTGTCCGAACGCGAGGCCCGCGCGACGATCGCCTCGGCGGCACGGATGACGGGGCACCGGCCCTGACCACCATGGCGGGCTCCATGACGAGCGTGGCGGGCTGAACACGGAAGGGGTGCCTCTCGGCGAGAGGCACCCCTTCCGACTGCACCGGTCATGACCTGCACCGGCTACGGCCTGTGCGGAGGCGGTGGGATTTGAACCCACGGTGACATCGCTGCCACGACGGTTTTCAAGACCGTTCCCTTCGGCCGCTCGGGCACGCCTCCCCGCGCTGCCGGAGTCCGGCAGCGCGGGTACACATTACCGGCCCGGACCGAGCCGTGGTGGGCCGGTTGTGCCGCGCGACAGGCGCCCCCTCAGAGAAGCTCCTTCAGAGAAGCTCCTGCGAGGCGCGGCCCACGCGCGCGTGACCCGCAGGGTCAGTTGTCGCCCACCCGGGAGCCCAGAGTCAGGTCGACCGTGTGCTCCTGGCCGCCGCGCTTGTAGGTGATCGTGACCTTGTCGCCGGGCTTGTGGGTCCAGATCTCGCCGATCAGGGTCGGGCCGCTGTCGATCACCATGTCGTCCAGCTTGGTGATGACGTCACCCGGCTTGAGGCCCGCCTTGTCGGCCGGGCCGCCCGACTCGACCGGGGCGGAACCGGCCGCGCCCTGGTCGGTGATCTTCGCGCCGTCGGTGGAGTCCTCCAGGGACACGGACGCGCCGATCTTGGCGTACACCGGCTTGCCGGTCCCGATCAGCTGCTGGGCGACGTACTTGGCCTGGTCGATCGGGATGGCGAAGCCCAGGCCGATCGAGCCGGACTGGCCGGAGCCGAAACCGCCGCTGCTGCTCGACTGGATCGCCGAGTTGATGCCGATGACCGCGCCGGAGGCGTCCAGCAGCGGACCGCCGGAGTTGCCCGGGTTGATCGAGGCGTCGGTCTGCAGGGCGCTCATGTACGACGCCTTGCTGCCGGAGCTGCCGTCGCTGGAGGCCACCGGGCGGTTCTTGGCGCTGATGATGCCGGTCGTCACCGTGTTGGACAGGCCGAAGGGGGCGCCGATGGCGATCGTCTCGTCGCCGACGGCCACCTTGTCGGAGTCTCCGAGGGGGAGGGGATTGAGGTCGGACGGGGGGTTCTTGAGCTTGATGACCGCCACGTCGTAGCCCTGGGCGTGGCCCACGACCACGGCGTCGTACTTCCTGCCGTTCGGGAACGTGGCGGTCAGCTTGCCGCCGTCGAGCGCGTCCGCCACCACGTGGTTGTTGGTGACGATGTGCCCCTGCTTGTCGAAGACGAAGCCGGTGCCCGTGCCGCCCTGGCCGTTGGTGCTCTCGGCCTCGATGGTGACCGTGCTGGGCAGCGCCCTGGCGGCCACGTTGGCGATCGTGCCGGGCGCGCGCTTGACCTGCGCGGCGCTGCCGTCGGAGGCGGAGACGGTGGTGGAGCCGCTGCTGTCGTTGTTCTTGGCCAGGGTGTAGCCCAGACCGCCGCCCAGGCCACCCGCGACCAGCGCGGCCACCAGGACCGCGGCGACGAGACCGCCGCGTCCGTTGCGCGGCTCGGGGGCGGGCTGCTGGTACGACGCTCCCCAGCCGCCGGGGCCACCCGGACCACCCGGACCAGCCGCACCACCCGCACCGAAGCCGCCGGCGGCACCGGCACCGCCGTCGCCGTAGAAGGCGCCGTCACCGTGGGACGCACCCTCTCCGTAGGGCGGGTCGGCCGGCGGCGGAGGCGGCCAGGAACCGTCGGGGGCCGGACCCGAGGCGGAGGGGCCGGATGCGTGCGCGGTGGCGGGCCGGCCCGGCTGGGGTTCGGGCGCGGCCGGAGCGTCCTGGGGGACGGGCGGGAGGGGAGCCGTCGGCTCGGTGCCCTCAGGGGCGGTGCCCTGCGGGGAAGGGGTGGGAGAGGCCACCGGCACGGGAGGTGCGGACGGGGCCTGGGGTACCTCGTTGCCCTCGTTCTCGGTGCTCACAGCTCTTCTCCTCGGTCCACGGCTGTTGTTCTCGGTCGCACTCGGTCACGCTCGGCAGCTGTGCATGGCGTTGGTGTCGGTCTTCACTGTGCCGTTTGTATGCAGTCAGCTTTTCCCACGAGCCGTCAGAGCACCATAAGCGGTGGCTGTGGGTCCATGGCCAGTCCTTACATTGGGCCTTACTGGCAAAAGTTACATAAACGGGCACCAGGTACACCCCGGCCGCCCCGCGCACCCCCCGACGGTGGCACCATGACGCGGTGACCCACGCACTACAGCGCTCCGTCCAGGTCGTCGCCCACCGGGGCGCCTCCGAAGACGCGCCCGAGCACACCCTGGCCGCCTACAAGAAGGCGATCGAGGACGGCGCGGACGCCCTCGAGTGCGACGTACGACTGACCGCCGACGGCCATCTGGTCTGTGTCCACGACCGGCGCGTGAACCGTACCTCCAACGGCCGCGGTGCCGTCTCCGCACTGGAGCTTGCCGATCTCGCCGCGCTCGACTTCGGCTCCTGGAAGACCCGCGAGGCCTGGCGCGGACGGGACGAGGAGCCCGACTGGGAGCACCGGCCGGAGGACCGCGAGGAGACCTCCGTGCTCACCCTGGAGCGGCTGCTGGAGCTGGTCGCGGATGCCGGGCGGCGGGTGGAGCTCGCGATCGAGACCAAGCACCCCACGCGCTGGGCCGGGCAGGTCGAGGAGCGGCTGCTGACGCTGCTGAAGCGGTTCGGCCTGGACGCGCCGGCCTCGGCGGCCGAGTCCCAGGTCCGGATCATGAGCTTCTCGGCGCGTTCGCTGCACCGCGTGCGTGCCGCCGCGCCGACGCTGCCGACGGTCTACCTGGTGCAGTTCCTCACGCCCCGGCTGCGCGACGGACGGCTGCCCGCGGGCGTGCGGATCGCGGGACCCTCGATCCGCATCGTGCGCAGCAACCCCGCCTATGTGGAGCGGCTGCAACGCGCCGGCCACCAGGTGCACGTGTGGACCGTGAACGAGCCCGAGGACGTCGATCTCTGCGTGGAGCTGGGCATCGACGCCATCATCACCAACCGCCCGCACGCGGTCCTGCGTCAGCTGGGGCGCGTGTGACCTCAAGAGGCCGGTAAGTAGCCCGGTCCGCCCCCTTGACCCCGCTGTGCGGCTACCGGAATCCTCCACTCTCGGCCACACCACTGAAATCCAGCCACTGAAGTCCAGCCATACGGCGGCCGAGGAATAGACCTTGGTCACAGGGAGTGCTCCGGCGCGTTCGCTCCGTGCAGGTTCGTTGCGAATGCGTCACCGGAAGAGGATTGGCCGGTTTCCGGTACAGGCCAATGGGGCATCCACACCGTGGCGTGGGGCAAAGGAGGTCTCGGGGGTGGCGTTGGTGGTGGCACAGGAGGTGCCCACGTCGTCGAGCATGGCCGTACCCCATGGCCCTGCGGGCGTGGGGAAGGCGAGGCACCGGATGCGTTCGCAGTTGCGCAGCGGGGGCGTGTCCGAATCGGTCATCGACGATGCCGTACTGATCCTTTCCGAACTGTTGAGCAATGCCTGCAAACACGGGCGGCCGCTGGGCGACGCGCTGGCCGGCGACGGCGATGTGCGCGCCGCGTGGCGGCTCGACGCGCGGGGCCGGCTCATCGTCGAGGTGACGGACGGCGGCGGACCGACCCGTCCGGTGCCGGCCACCCCGTCGGTGACCGCGCACGGCGGTCGCGGGCTGAACATCATCACGGCGCTCGCCGACGACTGGGGCGTCCGCGACGACGTCCACGGCGAGGTGACGGTCTGGGTGGTGGTCCACGAAGCCGTCCACGATCCCGATGTCGGGTGCCGCCGGGACGGTTTCGCTACGCGCGTCACCTCCCCCGCACTCCCGGCCATGCCCGGCCTGGACTTCGCGGACGCGTTCGACGACCTGGACTGAGGGGCCTGGTCTACGACCTGAGCTGAGGGGCCCTGGTCGACGACCTGGACTGAGGGCACGGACGCGGAGGTGGGCTGAACTGGGGCACGGCCCAGGACCTGGGCCGGTGATGGAGCCCCAGGACCTGGACCGGCGGATGCAGCAAGAGGGCCGCACCGACGGACACGGTCGAGGGGCTGGGCCGACGGCGGGCGCAGTCGAGGACCTGAGCCACGCCGTGGAAAACCCGGGTCGGTAGAAGCGGTCGAGGCCCTCGGCCTGCGGATGGAGCTCGAGGACCCAACCGGCGGGCGGAGACCGAGAGGCGCGCTCGGCGGGCGAAGCCAGAGGAGCCGCGCCCATGGACGAAGACCGAGGACCGCAGCTGCAGACGCAGACGCAGACCAACGATCCGCACCGGGGGACGAACCCAGCCCGCGCCCGACGGGCACGGGCCAGCACCGGCGTTCGAGGGCTACACCGAGCGGTCGAGGACTGCACCGAAGGCCATGAACTGCTCTGCGGTCAAAGGCCGGCCCGCGGTCAAAGGCCGGCCCGCGGTCAGAGGCCGGCCCGCGGTCAAGGGCCGAACCGGCGGTCGGCACCCCCGTCGGCAGGAGCATGACCGAGCCGCGGGGCGCCCGAAGTTGTCCACAGGTTCACACCGTTGGCGTCGTGCGGGCGTGCGTTGTCCACAGGTTCCAGCCGGTCATGGCCTGAACGGCTAGGCTCGCGCCCGTACGAGAAGAGCCGTAACCGGGAGACACGCACGATGGCCAAGAAGCGACCCCAGACGAAGGCCGAGCGGCCGCAGCTCAGCGATGCGGAGGTCCCGGTTGTCGGCGCCCGCGAGCCCTGCCCCTGCGGCAGCGGCCGGCGCTACAAGGCGTGCCACGGCCGGGCCGCGGCACACGCCGCGACCGAGCTGGTGCACCGCCCGTTCGAGGGGCTGCCCGGCGAGTGCGACTGGGTGGCGCTGCGCGAGCTGGTGCCCGCCGCGACGGTCGAGCTGACCCTCAAGGACGGCCTGCCCGAGGGCGTCCCGTCGGTCACGCTGGCCACGGTGCTGCCGATGGCCTGGCCCGCGCTGCGCCGCGACGACGGCTCGGTCCTGCTCGGCCTGCAGAACGACACGGCGTCCGGTGACCTCAGCCGCGACCTCGCCGACACCCTTCAGCGCGCCCTGCGGGCCGAGCCCGGCACCCCGGTGCAGGGCCGTCGCGCCCCGGCCGGCGGTCCGCGGCTGCAGGACGTGCTCGACCTCCAGGCACCGTTCGAGCCGGTCGTGCACAGCGGCTTCGAGTTCTGGGTGCCGGACGCGGAGAACGCCACGCCCGAGGTGACCGCCTCCCTGGAGCGGGCCAACGCCGCCGCCATCCCGACGGCGCGGCTGAGCGGTGTGGACGCCGCGTACTGGTGCGAGACCCCGGAGAAGAACCACCTGCGCTGGGTGATGCCGCACCCGGAGGAGCAGCTTCTGGACGCTCTCGCGCGGCTGCACGCCGCGGGCCGTTCCCACCTGGGCGAGGGCACCCGGCTCGTGGGCTCCTTCCGTGCTCACGGCCTCACCGTGCCGGTCTGGGACCTGCCGAGCGGGGTCACGGCGGACGACGTGGAGAAGCCGGCCGCCGAGTTCGCCGAGCGCCTCGCCGCCGCCCTGGCCGCCACCGAGCCGCTCACCCCGGACGAGCGCCGGGCGCGTGGCGGACTGACCAACCGGCAGGTCACGCTCAGCTGACGCCGCCGCGCGCGTCTGTCCACTGAACGGTCGGTCAGGCGCGCGCACGGCCGGCGAAGCGGGTGACTCCTGTCACAACTCCCCCTGGTGACAGGGAAATCGGTGGCCGAATGCCCCAGCCGGAATTTGCGAACCGCCGATCTCTTGTTACCGTTCCAGTAGCCCGGTTGCTGGTGCATCCCCCGTCGCCAGCAACCGGGTCTTTCCATGCCCGCCACGACGTGGACAGCGCGTCGCGGAGCGTCAAACGCCGTTAACTCTTGTTACCGATACGGGTGTTGCCGTCGGTGTCCGGCGAGTCGCTGCCCGAGCGCAGCAGCAGCCTGCCGTTGGCTCCCCGCGTGGCGAACTCGGTGACGGCCGTGTAGGCGTCCATGCCGCCCCGGCTGCGTTCACGGGGCGTCTCGCAGGTGGCGGGCTCGTCGTCGCCGCCCGTGACGCAGTGCGTCTCCAGACTGCGGCCGCCCGGACCCATCAGGCTGAGCACGGCATCCAGCGACTTGCCGGTGGAGTTGCGGTAGTAGGTGCGGGCCCAGGTGTCGGTGTCCTCGGACAGGACGCAGGTCTGCGCCTCGATGCCGTCGGGGGAGGTGAGCTGGGGGCCGCACCGCATGGCGGTGCCCAGGCCCAGCCCGAGCAGCCGGGGGGACCGGTCGAGCGAGGGCAGCTTGGCGTCCTCCGGCCCGGAACCGGCGTCGTCACGCTTGGAGCCCGGCCCCCTCCCGGCGGCCTCGTCGCTCTCGGAGGCACGTCCCGAAGCGTGCTGGAAGGCGCGCCCCGAAGCGCCCGCACGCCCAGCGGCCGGCACGGTCTCCCGACCCTTCCCGGGCCCCGCGTGCCCGGCCGCCCCGCCCACCTGCACGGCGGACGCCACGGCGAGCGGCAGCACGACCGCGGCCGTCACGGCGCCCAGGAGCGCGAGCAGTCGCAGCTTCCGGGAGTCCGGCGCGCTCGCCGCAGTCGCTTCCACCCTCTGCGGCCGCGCCGCGCCTCGCACTGATCGGCGGCCGTGCCGCCCAGATGGCCCCTCGGAGAACCGACGGCCATGTCCCCCAGACATTCGCAGCATGTGCGGAACATAACGAGCCGGCGCGGTTCGCGGCCCCGCCCACGCCCGACACCCCTACAACTCGGGCGCGCTCACACCCGTACGAGTGAGGGCGTCGACCACGGCGTCCACCACGGCCTCCACGTCGGGCACCCAGGGCGAGGCCGAGCCGGGCAGCGGGGCGCGCTCCCAGCGGACGGCGCCCCGGCCGGTCTCGGACGGGGGCAGGGCGAGGTAACCGCCCTCGCCGTGGAAGCGCAGGGAGCCGGGGACGAAGTCCTTGGCGTAGAGCAGTTCGCCCAACTGCTCCATGGAGTACGGCTTCACCAGCAGCGCCCAGCGGGTCGGGGAGGCGATCACCGGGCCGAGGCGCATGCCCCGCCGGTCGAGCAGGGCGAGGGCGCGGGAGGCGGCGAGCGCCGGCAGGCTGACCGCGCAGGGCGCCTTGCCCCCGGTGGCCAGGATGACCGGCGCGCTCGGCCGGTTGGTCCACCACCAGCGCACCATGCGGGCGTCGGTCGTGGCGGCGAGCAGACCGGGGTCGAAGGGGTGCGCACCGGGCACCGTGCACTCCGGGTCGGGGCAGGCGCAGCGGGCCCGGCCCTGCGGGTCGGGGGCCACGCCCGGGAGTACCGGCCACTGCCATGCTGTCGCAAAGGTCAGGGCCGCGCCGATCAGCTCGGCCTTGCCGTCGTTCCGCCCGGGCTTCCCGTCGTTCCGCCTGGACAGGAGCCTGCGTCGCCTTCCGAGGATCTCGCGCATGAGCGCTCGTTCCTTTCCGTTGCACCGCTGGCAACACCGTGGTCCACATCACAACATGTGTCGATCACTTCACTGTGCGTACCTGTTGGCGCATCACACCCCTGCGCACGGCAGGGGGAACCCCAGGGGGTCGAGCGTGGGCCGCGTCCGCGTCCATAGTGCGTCTTTCACAGGCAGGGCTGCGGCGCGGGGGTGGCGAAGTATGGCGTTTTGCCGTCGCGCGTGTTTCTCTCCGCCTCCGCCAGGGAGGATGGGGCTCGGCCGTCGGTGGCTATGACGCCCGGGTCCGTCGCCAGGTTCCGGGTGGTCCCCAACCACCCCTGGCCTTCACCGAGTACGTACCCATCACGACCGCTGTGACGCTCCGTGGAGCAAGGCCAGTCGACCGCAATGGACCGATACCAGGTGCAGTTTTCAGCCAACTTGGCAGTAAGGCAAGGGGTTCGAGGGAAACCTCGTCCGACTCATGGACACCAGGAATCCCCGCAGGACAATGCTGGACATCCCCTCACGAGTGCGTGTACATGTGGAGACACTGCTAGCGGCGCAGAATGACATGGGGGTTTGCGATGCTTTTCAGCAATACGCACCGGTCTGAAGGCCGGACGCCATGAACGCCCCGCACCCTCCGAAAGTGGCTGGAATCGATGCAGCGGTTCCGACGCCCGCACACACTGCGCCCACTCCCCCCGCCGCCGGCGCAGGTCCCTCCCCGGACACCGCTCCCGTCCCCGCCCCGAACACCCCCGCGCCCGGCGCCCTCCTCCAGGACCGGCTGGCCGGCTGGGTCTCGGACCTCACGACCCTCCACGAACTCACCGAGCGCCTGTCCCGCACGAACGCGCTGGACGCGGCCCTCCACGAACTCCTGCGCGCCGGAGCCGCCCTCGTCGGCGCCCGCCGCGGCCTGGTCGCCCTGGAACCCGGCGACGGGCTCGGCCCCCGCACCACCCTCGGCCTCGGACTAGGCCGGGCCGACCTCGGCCACATCGAGACCGTGCCGCGCGGCGCGCTGCCGTACGACACCGGCACGGCCACCGAGGCCGTCCATCCCGACCTGCTCGCCGAGGACGGCCTCGACCCCCGGCACCGGGAGGTGGCCGTCCGCCTCGGCTACGCCGCCAGCTACGCCCTGCCCCTCGCCACCGACTCCGCCGGCCGCCTCGGCGCCGCCGTATGGCTCTACGACGAACCGGCCGAACCCCACGAGCGGCAGCGCCATCTCGTCGGCCTCTACGTCCGGCACGCCACCGAGCACCTCGCCCGCCTGCTGGAGGTGGAACGCACCCGCGCGCGCGTGGCGACCATCACCGAGGAACTGCTGCCCACCCGGCTGCCCCGCGTGCCCGGCGTGCAGCTCGCCGCCCGGCACCGCACGGGCCCGCGCGGCGGCGGCGACTGGTACGACGCGCTGCCGCTGCCGGACGCCGCGCTCGGCCTGTCCGTCGGCTCGGTCACCGGCTCCGGCCCGAGCGCCGTGGCCGCGATGGGCCGGCTGCGCGCCAGCCTGCGCGCGTACGCCGTGATGGAGGGCGAGGACCCGGTCGCCGTCCTGTCCGACCTGGAGCTGCTGCTGCGGCTGACCGAACCCGCCCGCTCGGCCACCGCGCTGTTCGCCTACTGCGAGCCCGCCCTGCGCAAGATCACCCTGGCCGGCGCCGGACACAGCCCGCCGCTGCTGATCGGCGATCGGCGCACCGAGTTCGCCGAGACCTCCGTCTCCGCGCCGCTCGGCATGCTCGCCTGCTGGGAGGCGCCCAGCGTCGAGTTCCAGGCCGAGGCCGGGGAGACGGTCCTGCTCTACACCGACGGGCTGCTGCACCGCACCGGCGACCCGACGGACCGTGCCTTCGCCCGCCTGCACACGGCCGCCGCGAGCATCCCGCGCACGCTGCGCCACGACCCCGGCGCCATCGCCGACCACGTCCTGCGCACCGTCCTGCCGGACGGTCTGGACGAGGCCGACAGCGAGGAGGACGTGGTGCTGCTGGCGGCCCGCTTCGACTGAGCCACGCACCCAGGGACCGGCATGACCGGGCATAACAGGTCATCCGACCCCGGTCCGCCCACGGTACGACCGTACGATGATGGAGGCCCCCGCTCGGCCACAAGCAGGAGCGCGCGGGCCCCGGGGGAGATCACATGGCGTATCGAGGAGGATCACGTGTCCGACGAGCTCAACCCGGCTGTGCCCGACTCTGCTACCGCAGAGGGCCCGGAGACCGCGTCCGAGGAGCCCATCAAGCAGCGGAAGAACGGCCTGTACCCGGGCGTCTCCGACGAGCTGGCCGAGAACATGAAGTCCGGCTGGGCCGACACGGAGCTGCGTGATCTGCGGCCGGTCCCGCAGGCCGCCGAGACCGCGCGCCGCCGCGCCGCGCTCTCCGCACGCTTCCCGGGCGAGCGCCTGGTCATCCCGGCGGGCAACCTGAAGACCCGCTCGAACGACACCGAGTACCCCTTCCGCTCCTCCGTCGAGTACGCGTACCTCACCGGCAACCAGACCGAGGACGGTGTCCTGGTCCTGGAGCCCAAGGACGACGGCCACGAGGAAACGATCTACCTCCTGCCCCGCTCGGACCGCGAGAACGGCGAGTTCTGGCTCTCCGGCCAGGGCGAGCTGTGGGTAGGCCGCCGCCACTCCCTCGCCGAGTCCGAGGCGCTGTACGGCATCCCGGCCGCCGACGTGCGCGAGCTGGCCGGCACGCTGCGCGAGGCCACCGGCCCGGTGCGCGTGGTGCGCGGCTACGACGCCGGCATCGAGGCCGCGCTGACCGACAAGGTCACCGCCGAGCGCGACGAGGAGCTGCGCGTCTTCCTCTCCGAGGCCCGGCTGGTCAAGGACGCGTTCGAGATCGGCGAGCTGCAGAAGGCCGTCGACTCCACGGTCCGCGGCTTCGAGGACGTCGTGAAGGTGCTCGACAGGGCCGAGGCCACGAGTGAGCGCTACATCGAGGGCACGTTCTTCCTCCGCGCGCGCGTGGAGGGCAACGACGTCGGCTACGGCTCCATCTGCGCGGCCGGCCCGCACGCCTGCACCCTGCACTGGGTCCGCAACGACGGCCCGGTCCGCTCCGGCGACCTGCTCCTGCTGGACGCGGGCGTGGAGACCCACACCCTCTACACCGCCGACGTCACCCGCACGCTGCCGGTCAACGGCACGTACAGCGAGATCCAGAAGAAGATCTACGACGCCGTGTACGAGGCCCAGGAGGCCGGCATCGCGGCCGTGAAGCCGGGCGCCAAGTACCGCGACTTCCACGACGCCGCCCAGCGCGTGCTCGCCGAGAGGCTCGTCGAGTGGGGTCTGGTCGAGGGTCCGGTGGAGCGCGTCCTGGAGCTGGGCCTGCAGCGCCGCTGGACCCTGCACGGCACCGGCCACATGCTCGGCATGGACGTCCACGACTGCGCCGCCGCGCGGACCGAGACGTACGTGGAGGGTGTCCTGGAGCCCGGCATGGTGCTGACCGTCGAGCCGGGACTGTACTTCCAGGCCGACGACCTGACCGTGCCGGAGGAGTACCGGGGCATCGGCGTCCGGATCGAGGACGACATCCTCGTCACCGAGGACGGAAACAGGAACCTCTCGGCGGGCCTGCCGCGCCGCAGCGACGAGGTCGAGGCGTGGATGGCCGCGCTGAAGGGCTGATCTGGGTTTCAATGGCCGGGTACCGGGAAGGTGCCCGGCCATTCGCGTGCCTGGGGGGAAGGTTCTCGTGGACGACTTCTGGTCCGGTGTCGGTGTGGATCTGCACCTGGAGCCGGACTCGGCGGACGGACGCCGCATCGGCCTGGAGCGGGCGCTGAGGGACGCCGTACGGGACGGCCGCCTCGTGCCCGGGACCCGGCTGCCGGCCACCCGGCGGCTCGCCACCGACCTCGGTATCTCGCGCGGCACCGCCAAGGCCGCCTACGACCAGCTCGTCGCCGAGGGATATCTGACGGCACGCCAGGGCTCGGGCACCCGGGTCGCCGAGCTGCCGCCCGTCGCCTCGGCGGAACCCGGCACGGCGGCACGCACGCGTGCCCCGCGTTTCGATCTGCGCCCCGGCAGTCCGGACGTCGGCGCGTTCCCGGCGGCGGCCTGGCTGCGCGCGCTGCGCCGGGCCATAGCGACAGCGCCCTCCCTGGCGTACGACTACGGCGACCCGCGCGGCCGGATCGAGCTGCGCACGGCGCTGTCCGGCTATCTGGGCCGGGCGCGCGGGGTGCTGGCGCCGCCGGAGCGGATCGTCATCACCTCCGGGTACGTCCAGGGCCTCGCGCTGCTCACGCGCGTGCTGGACGGCGCCGCCGTGGCCATGGAGGACCCGGGGCTGCCGTTCCACCGGGAGGTCGTGCGGCGCAATGGCGGAACGGTCCTGCCGGCGCCGGTCGACGCGCGCGGCGTCCGTCCCGAGGAGCTGGGCGAGGCCGCCGCCGTGGTGGTCACGCCGGCGCACCAGTACCCGACGGGGGTGACCCTGCGCCCGGAGCGGCGGCGGGCGCTCGCCGACTGGGCACGCGCGCGTGGCGGACTGATCGTCGAGGACGACTACGACGGCGAGTTCCGCTACGACCGCCAGCCGGTGGGCGCGTTGCAGGGCATGGCACCGGGCCAGGTCGTGTACCTCGGCACCGCCTCCAAGACGCTCGGCCCCGCGCTCCGGCTCGGCTGGATGGTGCTGCCGCCGCCCCTGGTCGACGCGGTCGCCGACGCCAAGCTGCACAGCGACCACCACACCGAGACCATCGGCCAGCTGGCCCTCGCCGAACTGATCGACAGCCACGCCTACGACCGGCACGTGCGCGCGTGCCGGCTGCGCTACCGGCGCCGCCGGGACCGTTTGCTGGACCGGCTGGGGGCGGGCCGCAGCGTGCACGGCATCGCGGCGGGGCTGCACGCGCTGATCGACGTGCCCGACGAGGCGGAGGTGCTGGCCCGCGCGGAGGCGGAGGGCCTCGCCCTGGGCGCCCTCGGCGACCACTGGCACACACCTGACGGACACCGCCCGCAGGGCCTGGTCGTCGGCTACGGCACGCCCCGCGAGCGGGTGTATCCGGAGGCGCTGGAGGTGCTGGCGAAGGTGCTGGACGCCTGAGAGAGGCTGCGAGGGGCTCGTCACAAGGCGGGATCGCGGTCGTGCAGGATCCGCTGGAACAGCCGGCAGTCCCGCCACTCCCCGTCGATGTGCAGGTAGTCCGGGGCCATGCCGATCGGTTCGAAGCGGCACTTCGCGAGCACCCGCTGCGATCCGGTGTTGCCGACCAGCGTGGAGGCCTCGATCCGGTGCAGCCCCACCGTGTCCCGCGCGATCCGGCAGACCCGCTCCACCGCGGCCGTGGCCAGGCCGCGTTTCTGCTGGTCGGCGGCCACCCAGTAGCCGAGGGAGGCACTGCAGAAAGGCCCCCGGACGATCCCGGTCAGGGTGATGGTCCCGACGATCCGCCCGTCCGCCGCCTGGAACACCAGCGGCACCGCGGCACCGCCGGAGTACAGCCCCAGCAGCCCGTCGATCCGCTCCCGCTGTCCCGCCTCGGTGAAGAAGGACTCCGGCCGGCGCGGCTCCCACGGCCGCAGGTGCTCACGATTGTCCACGTAGGCCGCGCTCAGCGCGCCCGCGTCGGCCCGGGCCAGAAGCCGCAGCGTCACCCCGGTCGCTATGTCGCCGCTCTCGATCTCCATGCCCTCACTATGCCGTCAGCAGTGAGGGATCCTTCGTCCATTTGAGGATCTTGTCGAAGCTGACCACCGTGCCGCCCCGGCCGGGCTTGGCGCCGATGTGGACGTGGTCGGCGAGTTCCCGGATGAGACAGAGCCCGCGGCCGTGCTCGGCGTCCGCGCGGGCGGGCCGCAGCTCCTGGGTACGGGCGAACCCCGGCCCGGAATCGGCCACTTCGATACGGCACTTCTCGCCGTCGAGATACGCGGTCACCCGGTACGCCTCCGAGGAGCCGCCGTGCGGCGTGTTCCCGCCGTGCTCGACGGCGTTCGCGCAGGCCTCGGTCAGGGCGACGGACAGGTCGTAGGAGATCTCGGGGTCGACGCCCGCCGTCTCCATGGTGCCGATCAACAGCCGCCGGGCGAGCGGCACGCTCGCTGCCTCGCGGCGCAGATGGAGTGACCACCAGATGCTCATGCTCCAGCCTCCTGGCCGCGGAACGACATACCGATACGTATTGCCGCCCGTAGAGGGCCGTAAGCACACAGTTGACGTGACTCCGCCCATACAGCCGATGCGCTCGGGGAGGAATCGGTGTATGAGGGGCGTTCTCCCGGCCCTGCCGCAGGAGGCCCGTCGGCGCAGTGCGATGATGAGGCCGCCATGACTGCCCCCCACCCGCGCACGGCGCATCCCGGAGCCGGGCTCCGGATCCTGCGGGCCGCGGTGTTCGCCGCGGTCTGCGTCGCGCTGGCCGCGTGCGGGCACACCCTCGCCTCCTGCGCGGGCGTGCCCCTGTGGACGCTGGGCGCGGGCTTCCTCGGCTGTCTGCTGCTCGTGGTGCCGCTCGCCGGGCGGACCCGCTCGCTGCCGGGCATCGCCGCGCTCCTCGCGCTCGGCCAGACCGCGCTGCACACGCTGTTCGGGCTGGGCCAGCACGGGACCGCCATGGCCGCCGGGGGGATGGCGACGGGGTCGATGAACTCCACCGGCTCGGCGGTCTCCTCGCTCAGCGACACCGCGCTGGTCGAGCAGGCCGCGCGGCTGCTGTGCGGGGCGAGCCCGACCGCCCTGACCCCGGGGCGCGCCTTCCATCTGCTGCTCGCCGCGCACCTCGTCGACCGCTCGGGCCGCCCCGTGGCGGTCGTGGGCGGCATGCACCACGCGTACGACGCCACCGGCCCCTCCGCCGCGCTGCTGCCCTCGCTGCCGATGCTGCTCGGCCACGTCCTCGCGGCCGTCGCCGCGGGCTGGCTGCTGCGCCGCGGCGACCTGGCGCTGCTGCGTCTGATCGAACTGTCGGCGCACGGAGTCACCGAGGGGGCGCTCGTACGGTCCCTGCGCGCTGCCCTCGCGCTGGCGCGCGCCCTGTGCGCCGGGCTGCTGCCCGCCCCGCGGCTCCTCCCGCGCGGCCGTCGTACCGCCCGGGACGAGGCGCCCGGCCCGCACACCACCGCACTCCAGCACACGGTGATCCGGCGCGGCCCGCCCGCCGCCGGCTTCCGTCTCGCCGCCTGACGCGACGCGCGCACCACTCCACCGACGCGGGGAGAGGACTGCCGCCGTCGCGCGGCACGCGCGCGTGCGCACCGTGAGCCCACCCAAGGGCACGGCCACGCGCACGCGTACCTCTCGTCGTCACCAGAACTCTCAGAGTGGAGTGCTCCTGCCATGCAGGCTTCTCGTATCGCTTCCCGTGCCCTTGCCGCCGCCGGCGTCGCGGGCACGGCCGTACTGGCGCTGTCCGTCCCCGCCTTCGCACACGTCTCCGTGCAGCCGGAGGGCGCCGCGGCCAAGGGCGGATACGCGGTCGTCGACTTCAAGGTCCCCAACGAGCGCGACAACGCCTCGACCACCAGGATCGAGGTCAGCTTCCCGGCCGACCACCCGCTCGCCTCGGTCATGCCCGAGCCCGTCGCCGGCTGGAACGTGCAGGTCACCAAGTCCAAGCTGGACAAGCCGCTGACCATGCACGGCGAGAAGATCGACGAGGCCGTCACCAAGGTCACCTGGACCGCCGCCGACGGCAAGGGCATCCAGCCCGGCTACTTCCAGAAGTTCCCGCTCTCCCTCGGCGCCCTGCCCGAGAACACCGACCACCTCGTCTTCAAGGCGATCCAGACGTACTCCAACAAGGAGGTCGTGCGCTGGATCGAGGTGCCGCAGGCCGGGCAGGACGAGCCGGAGAACCCGGCGCCGGTGCTCGAGCTGTCCGCCGCGACCGACGACCACCACGGCACGGCGAGCGCCGCGGGCGCCTCCGACAGGACCGCGAACGCGGCCGCCGCCACCGACTCCCATGACACCGACACCACCGCGCGCGTGCTCGCCGTGGTCGGCATCGTCGTCGGCGTCGCGGGCGTCGCCTACGGCGTCCTCGCCGGCCGCCGCCGGACCGCCTAGACCGGACCGGACCGCGCACCGGGGGGCGTACGGCGCGTGCGACGCTGTCCTGGCCGTCGTACGACCCCCGGTGCGCGCCGGATTACTCACATCTGGGACATTTCTCTATGCGCAAGAAGACGTTCGCCGCGGCCGCGCTGCTCGCCGCCGCCACCCTGACCCTCTCCGCCTGCGGCAGCGGGAACGACGACAAGTCGCCGGTCTCCGTGGTCTCGGAGGAGTCCGGCTCGGCCAGGCCCGCCACGGTCCTCGACCAGCCCTTCGAAAAGCCGGACCTGGTCCTCACCGACACGCACGGCAAGAAGTACGACCTCCGCCAGGAGACCAAGGGCCGGCCGACCCTGCTGTACTTCGGCTACACCCACTGCCCCGACATCTGCCCGACGACGATGAGCAACATCGCCGTCGCCAAGAAGGCGCTGCCCCAGGCCGAGCAGAACGACCTGCGGGTCGTGTTCGTCACCACCGACCCCGGCCGCGACACCCCGGCCGAGCTGGGCAAGTGGCTCAAGGGCATCGACCCGCAGTTCATCGGCCTGACCGGGGACTTCGCCACCATCCAGGCCGGCGCCCGCTCCGTCGGCATCTCCGTGGAGCCGACGACGAAGGACAAGAACGGCAAGCTCGTCTCCGTCCACGGCACCCAGGTCATCGCCTTCTCCCCGAAGACGAACGGCGGTTACGTCCTCTACGGCGAGGACGCCACGGTCGACGACTACACCAAGGACCTGCCCAAGCTCGTCAAGGGGGCGAATCCGTGAGGCGCCGCTCTGCCCTCCTCACCACGGCCGCCGCGCTCGCCGGCGCCCTGGCCCTCGCGGGCTGCTCGGGCTCGCACTCCGGCTCCGGCTCGGACTCCGGCTCCGGGTCGGGGTCCGGGTCGTCGAAGGCCGAACTGTCGGTGAGCGGGCCCTACATACCGCAGCCGGTCTCCGCCGACATGGCCGCCGGCTTTCTGACGATCACCAACAAGGGCGGCGCCGGGGACGAGCTGACCTCGGTGACCAGTGACGTCGCCGGCCAGATCACCATGCACAGCACCATGGGCGGCGCCATGCGGGAGCAGAGCTCCTTCGCCATACCCGCCCACGGTCAACTCGTGTTCAAAAGCGGCGGCAACCATCTGATGTTCGAGAAGCTGAAGCGCAAGCCGAAGCAGGGCCAGACGGTCACCGTGAAGCTCACCTTCACCAAGTCCGGGCCCCTCACCGTCGAGATGCCGGTGAAGTCCGCCACGTACAACCCGTCGACCGGCCACTGAGGGAGGGACCGACACCGTGACGCGGACCATCACCCCCACGGGACACCGGGGCAGCCTGCGCACCCTGGTGCTGCTGCTCCTCGCCGTCATGGGCGCACTGCTCGCGGGTGCCGGACCGGCCTCCGCGCACGCGGCCCTGACCGGCAGCGACCCTGCACAGGGGGTGGTGGTCAAGCAGGCACCCGCCCAGGTGGCGCTCACCTTCTCCGAGAAGGTGGCGATGAACGACGACTCCCTGCGCGTCCTCGACCCCCGGGGCAAGCCGGTCCAGACCGGCACACCGGCCAACCTGAGCGGGACGACGTACGCCGTGAAGCTCAGGAGCGGTCTGGGCAACGGCACCTACACGGTGACCTACCAGGTCGTCTCGGCCGACAGCCACCCCGTCTCCGGCGCCTACACCTTCTCCATCGGGGCGCCCTCGCAGACCGTGGTCTCCGGCACCGGGCCGGTCGCGGGCGGCGGAGCCGTGGGCGGGCTCTACGCGATCGGGCGGTACGCGTCGTACGCCGGGTTCATCGTGCTCGCCGGCGGCGCGGCCTTCGTGCTCGCCTGCTGGCAGCGCGGCGCGGGCGTACGGGCCCTGCAGCGGCTGGTGGTCGGCGGCTGGCTCACGCTGACAGCGGCCACCCTGTGGCTGCTGCTCCTGCGCGGCTCGTACACCACCTCCGGGAAGCTCGCCGACGTCTTCGACCTCGGACTGCTGGGCCAGGTGCTGCAGACCAAGACCGGCGCGACGCTGGTCTCCCGGCTGCTGCTGCTCGCCGCCGCCGCGCTGTTCATCGCCGTCCTCTTCGGTGCCTACACCAAGCGCGGCGAGGGCCAGGAGAAGCGCGATCTCACCTTCGGGCTCGCCATCGGCGGCGTGGTCGTCGCGGCGGGCCTCGCGAGCAGCTGGGCCATGGCCGAGCACGCCTCGGTCGGGCTCCAGCCGGGCATCGCCATGCCCGTCGACGTCGTCCACCTGCTCGCCGTCGCCACCTGGCTGGGCGGGCTCACCGCCCTGCTGGTCGCCCTGTACCGGGCGCCCGCCGAGACACCGGTGGAGTCCGCCGCCGTCCGGCGCTTCTCACGGTTGGCCTTCGGCTCCGTCGTCGTGCTCGTCGCCACCGGTATCTACCAGTCCTGGCGGCAGCTGGGCGCCTGGTCGGCGTTCACCGACACCCGCTACGGGCAGTTGCTGCTGGTCAAGATCGGGCTGGTGGCGCTGTTGGTCGGCATCGCCTCGATCTCACGACGGTGGACGGGGCGGCTCGCCGACAACGCCGCCATGGCCGACGCCGACGGGGAGGCCGAGAGCGGGGAGGCCGATAAGGAGCGCGTCACCGCGGCGAAGGCGGCCGGAAAGAACACCGGCTCCGGTGACTCCCAGCGTGCCGCCCAGCTCGCCCGGCAGCGGGCCGCGATGGACGTCGCCCGGCAGAAGCGGCTGCGGGACGGCGACGCGAACCGCTTCGGGCTGCGCCGTACGGTGCTCGCCGAAGCCGGTGTCGCGGTCGTGCTGCTCGCCGTGACCACCTGGCTGACCCAGACCGAGCCGGGCCGCACCGAACTGGACGCCAAGGCGGCCTCCTCGTCCTCCTCCGCCTCGGCCACGGCGCCCTCCAACGGCGCGCTGACCCTGGACATGCCCTTCGACACCGGCGGCACCGACGGCAAGGGCGTCGTCAGCATCGACCTCGACCCCGCGCGTGTGGGTGGCAACGAGATGCATGTGTACGTCCAGCGGCCGGGCGGCCGGGCCTTCGACATCCCCGAGGTGAAGGTGGCCTTCACCCTCGAGGCCAAGAAGATCGGCCCGCTCCCGGTGACCCCCGACCGCATCACCACCGGCCACTGGTCGGCGAGCGGAGTGCAGATCCCCATGGCCGGCGACTGGAAGATCGCCGTCACCGTGCGGACCTCCGACATCGACCAGGTGACCGTCTCCAAGAACGCGCAGATCGGCTGAACGACACCATGCCCGACCAGTCCGTCCCCCAGGCCCGTACGCCCGAGTCCCCCGCGCCGGAGGCCACTTACGGCAACGGCGCGGGCCTCTCCCGGCGCGCCCTGCTCGGCACCGCGGGCGCCACCGGGCTCGTTCTCGGCGCGGCCGGCGGGGCCGTGGGCTATGCCGCCGCGCCCGCCCCGGCCACCCCGCTGAGCTCGGTGGGCTCCGATCGGGCGATGTTTCACGGGAAACATCAGCCCGGCATCACCGAGGGCCTCCAGGCGCGCGGCCACCTCGCCGCCTTCGACCTGGTCGCGGGCGCCGGACGCAAGGAGGCCACGGCCCTGCTGCGCCGCTGGTCCACGACCGCCGAGCGGCTGATGGCGGGCGAGGCGGCGCCGCACGACGACACCGATGTGGCCCGCGACGCCGGTCCCTCCTCGCTGACGATCACCTTCGGCTTCGGCCACTCCTTCTTCGGCAGGACCGGTCTGGAGCAGCAGCGGCCGAGCGCGCTGGACCCGCTGCCGGACTTCTCCTCCGACCATCTCGACAAGGCGCGCAGCGACGGCGACCTGTGGGTGCAGATCGGTGCGAACGACGCCCTGGTCGCCTTCCACGCCCTGCGCGCGATCCAGAAGGACGCGGGCGGCGCGGCCCGGCTGCGCTGGCAGATGAACGGCTTCAACCGCACCCCGGGCGCCACCGCGCACCCCATGACCGCCCGCAACCTCATGGGCCAGCTGGACGGCACCCGCAATCCCAGGCCGGCCGACCCCGACTTCGACCGGCGGATCTTCGTGCCCTCCCCGGGCGAGCCGGCCTGGATGGCGAACGGCTCCTACGCCGTCGTACGCCGCATCCGCATGCTCCTCGACGACTGGGAGAAGCTGTCGGTGCCGGCCCAGGAGGCGGTCATCGGCCGCCGGAAGTCCGACGGAGCGCCGCTGTCCGGGGGCGACGAGACGACCCCGATGGACCTGGAGAAGGCCGACGCCAAGGGCGAGTACGTCGTCCCCCTCAACGCCCACGCCCGGATCACCCGGCCCGACAGGAACGGCGGCGCGGCCATGCTGCGGCGCCCCTTCTCCTACCACGACGGCTTCGACACGGACAGCACGCCCGACGCCGGTCTGCTCTTCGTCTGCTGGCAGGCCGACCCGCTGCGCGGCTTCGTCCCGGTGCAGCGCAAGCTCGACCGGGGCGACGCGCTGTCGCAGTACATCCGGCACGAGGCGAGCGGCCTGTTCGCGGTGCCGGGCGGGGCGGCGACGGGCGAGTACGTGGGGCAACGGCTGCTGGAGGGCTAGCCCGGAGTCCGCCGGGGTTACGGGGTTTACGGGTTCTGCTGGGCTTTCCGGCGTCAAACCACCCGGTCGAGTGGCTGTCGTGAGACAGAGGGGACGGCTCGCCGTGGCGCCATTAGGGTGAGGACATGCCAGCGAGCTATGCATATCTCGGCCCCGAGGGCACCTTCACCGAAGTCGCCCTGCGGACCCTCCCGGAAGCGGCCACCCGGGAGCTCGTCCCCTATGTGTCGGTGCAGTCCGCGCTGGACGCGGTGCGGGCCGGCGAGGCCGAGGCCGCGTTCGTGCCGATCGAGAACTCCGTCGAGGGCGGCATCACCACCACCCTGGACGAGCTGGTCGCGGGCGAACCGCTGACGATCTACCGCGAGGTGCTGCTGTCGATCACCTTCGCGCTGCTGGTCCGGCCCGGCACGAAGCTCACGGACATCAAGACGGTCTCCGCCCATCCGGCGGCCCAGCCGCAGGTGCGCAACTGGATGCGGGGGCACCTCCCGGACGCGCACTGGGAGTCGGCCGCCTCCAACGCGGACGCGGCCCGCCTGGTCCAGGAGGGCCGCTACGACGCCGCCTTCGCGGGCGAGTTCGCCGCCGCCCGGTACGGCCTCGAGGCCCTGGAGACCGGCATCCACGACGCGGAGAACGCGCAGACCCGGTTCGTGCTGGTCGGCCGCCCGGCCCGGCCCGCCGCGCCGACCGGCGCCGACAAGACCTCGGTGGTGCTGTGGCAGCGCGACGACCACCCCGGCGCGCTGCGGGACCTGCTCGGCGAGTTCGCCTCGCGCGGCATCAACCTCATGTTGCTGCAGTCCAGGCCGACCGGCGCCGGCATCGGCAACTACTGCTTCTGCATCGACGCCGAGGGCCATATCTCCGACCGGCGGATGGCGGAGGCGCTGATGGGTCTGAAGCGGATCTGTCTGCAGGTGCGTTTCCTCGGCTCCTATCCGCGTGCGGACATCGGGCCGGACAAGGCTCCGGGGACCCGGCCGGGGACGTCGGACGAGGAGTTCATGGTCGCGGCGGACTGGGTGGCGCGCTGCCAGGACGGCCGGTTCTGAGGCGGCCGTAGGCTGCTTCCGGCCAGTACTACCTGCATATCTTCGTTATCCACAGAAGTTATCCACAGGTCAGCTTCTCGACCTGGGGACAAGTCGACAAGGGTGTGTGAGCCGGTCGACAAATCTCCGCTTGCGCCCCTGATGCGGCCACCATCCTGCACCTCACCCTTCGTCCACTCGTTTCCGTTGATTCATCTTTTGGAGCGACCCCTTTCCACTCAAAAGTGGGTGTGACATGGGTTTGTCCTGGGAATTCTTGAGTCCGTCACGATGATCCGGAGTGATCAATTCCGAAGTCCACAGATCTTCCACACAGGCTGTGGATAACTCTTGGGAGGGTGTGGACGGCTGTGGACAGCGGGCCCGCGAAGTGCCGTTCTCCACAAGGAAATCCGGTCAACCCGGCGCCGGAACACTGCCCCGTCCCAGGGAGTGAGACACTCGTCCTTGACGGCTTGTTCCGACGCGTCACGACGCATTCCGACGCTTTGTGACGCGTTCCGATATCTTCCGACACGTTCTGCAATTACCGCATAACGGAACGTAAGCGACAAAAGTGGTGAATCCGGAGTCCGTGGAATAGGGAGTCGTGAGTGGCAAGCCCGCACCGGTAGCCTTGGCCTCGTGATTGACCTTCGCCTGCTCCGTGAGGACCCCGACCGTGTGCGCGCGTCCCAGCGCGCCCGTGGAGAGGACGTCGCGCTCGTCGACTCCCTCCTGTCTGCCGACGAGCGGCGCAGGTCCTCCGGCGTCCGCTTCGACGAGCTGCGCGCCGAGCAGAAGCAGCTCGGCAAGCTCATCCCCAAGGCCACCGGCGACGAGAAGGCCGAGCTGCTGAAGCGGGCGAGCCAGCTCGCCGCCGACGTCAAGGCCGCCGACGCCGAGCGCGACGCGGCCGACGCCGAGACCCAGGAGCTGCTGGTCCAGCTCGGCAACCTCGTCCACCCCGACGTGCCCGTCGGCGGCGAGGAGGACTTCGTCACGCTGGAGACGCACGGCACGATCCGCGACTTCGGCGCCGAGGGCTTCGAGCCCAAGGACCACCTGGAGCTCGGCCAGCTGCTCGGCGCGATCGACGTCGAGCGCGGCGCCAAGGTCTCCGGCTCCCGCTTCTACTTCCTCACCGGTGTCGGCGCCCTGCTGGAGCTGGCGCTGGTGAACGCGGCGATGGCGCAGGCCGCCGCGGCCGGCTTCACGCCGATGCTCACCCCTGCGCTGGTGCGCCCGCAGTCCATGGCGGGCACCGGCTTCCTCGGCCAGGCGGCCCAGGACGTCTACCACCTCGACAAGGACGACCTGTACCTGGTCGGCACCTCCGAGGTCCCGCTGGCCGCGTACCACATGGACGAGATCCTCGACGCCGACAAGCTGCCCCTGCGGTACGCGGGCTTCTCGCCCTGCTTCCGCCGCGAGGCCGGCTCGCACGGCAAGGACACGCGGGGCATCTTCCGTGTGCACCAGTTCGACAAGGTCGAGATGTTCTCGTACGTCGCCCCCGAGGACTCCCAGGCCGAGCACCAGCGGCTGCTGGAGTGGGAGAAGCAGTGGCTGACCTCGCTGGAGCTGCCCTTCCGCGTGATCGACGTCGCCTCCGGTGACCTCGGTGCCTCGGCCGCCCGCAAGTTCGACTGCGAGGCGTGGATCCCGACCCAGGGCAAGTACCGCGAGCTGACCTCGACCTCGGACTGCACCGAGTTCCAGTCCCGCCGCCTGTCGATCCGCGTCCGCGACGGCAAGCAGGTCAAGCCGCTCGCCACGCTCAACGGCACACTGTGCGCCGTACCGCGCACGATCGTGGCGATCCTGGAGAACCACCAGCAGGCCGACGGCTCCGTCCGCGTCCCCGAAGTGCTGCGTCCGTACCTGGGCGGCCGGGAGGTCCTGGAGCCGGTCGCCAAGTGACCGGCTTGCCCTACCGGCTGATCGCGACCGACCTCGACGGAACGCTCCTGCGCTCCGACGAGTCGGTCTCGCAACGCACCCGAGACGCGCTCGCCGCGGCCACCGCGGCGGGCGCGGCCCACATCGTCGTCACCGGCCGCGCGGTCCCCTGGACCCGGCACATCCTGGACGACCTCGGCTACCGGGGCCTCGCCGTCTGCGGCCAGGGCGCGCAGGTCTACGACGCCGGGGCGCACCGCCTGCTGACCTCGGTCACCCTGGACCGGCAGCTGGCGGGTGTGGCCCTGGCCAAGATCGAGGCCGAGGTGGGGCCGCTGTACCTCGCGGCCAGCCGGGACGGCCTCGACGGCGAGGTGCTGGTCGGCCCGGGCTACGCGGTCACCGGCAAGCTCCCGGCGACCCCCTTCACGGACGCGTCCGACCTCTGGACGGCTCCGCTCAACAAGATCTACATACAGCATCCGACGATGGGCGACGACGAGCTGGCGGAGGCCGCCCGGCAGGCCGCCGGCGGTTTCGTCACCGTGGCCATGGCGGGCGAGGGCATTGTGGAGCTGCTACCGCTGGGTCTGTCCAAGGCCACGGGCCTCTCCCTGGCGGCCCGCCGCCTCGGCCTGAAGGCCGCGGACACGATCGCCTTCGGCGACATGCCCAACGACATCCCGATGTTCGCCTGGGCGTCCCGCGGCGTGGCCATGGCCAACGCCCACGAGGAACTCCGCGCGGTGGCCGACGAGGTGACCTCCTCCAACGAGGAGGACGGCATAGCGGTGGTGCTGGAGCGACTGCTGGCCTAGCAGCTGGTTCCCGCCGGGAACCGCGGCGCGGACCCGGGCAGGCCGGGCGGCGTCCCAGTGACAACGTCTCGCGGAGGATGCACGGATCGAACGTGCGCGGGCTTTCCAGGCCCGACCACGGTTTAGCAAACCGGTGCCTTACCACTCGGCCAATCCTCCGGGTGGGCGGCCCACGCGAGAGCGACATCGCGTGCTCGAAGCGGCCGCCCCGGGCAGCTCCCGTGGCTCCACGGAGGGGTAGCGACTACTCCGGAGCCGGCCTCGGGCTGCCCTGTCGGGAGCTGGGCGTACTGCCGTGCATGGACATCGCCCACCTCCACTCCCGGTACACGACGCCGGGAGGATCCCGGCGGATGGGGCACAACCACTGTGCCCCACCGCCGAGTTGGCTGCCACCGAATAAAAGACGCGCGGCTACCGCCGACGCCACCTGCGTCTGCGCGCCTTGCCGAAGAACCAGCCCGCCGGCGGCTCGTCCGAGCGCCAGGGCTGCGGCTCGGGGGCCTCGGCGCGCCAGCGGGCGGCGAGCATGCGGGCCCGGGCGGACGGCTCGGAGGTCTCGGCACCCCGTATGAAGTCCTCGTCCAGGACCAGGCCGTCCCAGACGTCAGCCCCGGACCCCTCGGGCCGCCCCTGCCCGTCGCCGCTCGGCGTCTCCTCTGCCATCACCGGCCTCCTAGCCGTACATCCGGTTTTGTCCAGTCTGCCCGGACCGAGGTGAAGTCGCCGTCAAGGCCGCCGGAGCCGGGCGGGCCCCCGCTGTGCCTGGCCGGAGCCCCGTCGTGCCTACTCCTCGCCCGCCAGCTTCAGCGTCCGCAGCTTCTGCCCGGCGTACCAGGTGGCCAGCACGGTCACCGCCACCAGCAGCACGGTGGCCGTGGGCAGGCTCACGTCCGAGGTCACCAGGTCACCGCCGACGACCTTGTGGGCGACGGCCAGCGACCACTGCTGGACGCTGAGGGTGCGCGCACCGGGCACCAGTGAGCCGAACAGCGCCTCCCAGACCAGCGCGTAGACGAGCCCGAAGACCACCGCGTGCCGGGAGACCGTGCCGAGCAGCAGGAACAGCGCCGAGTAGGCGATGGAGGACACCAGCGCGGCGATCATGTAGGCGACGGCGACCTGCTGGCCGTTGCCGTTGAGGATCAGGCCCGCGATCAGGGTCGGCACGGCCGAGAAGACCATGGTCACGGCGATGGCGACGATCAGCTTGGTGAAGATGATCGCCGGGCGCTTCAGTGGCTTGGACAGGAGATAGACGACGGAGCCGTCGTCTATCTCCGGTCCGATCGCGCCCGTGCCCGCGATGACGCCGATGATCGGCACCATCGTGGCGATCGCGAAACCGCCGAGCACGTCGGAGGCCGTCTGGTCGTCGGCTCCGGTCAGGCCGCGCACGGCCACGGAGATCACGATCAGCAGCAGCGGCAGTGCGCCGAGGATGAGGGCCCGGCGGCGGCCGAGCAGGGCCCGGTAGGTGAGCCGGGCGACGGTGGGGTCGTACATCTTCGGCCTCCTACGCCGCGACCAGATACGAGAAGACGGACTCCAGGGACTCGTCGGACGGCGAGACCGTGAGCAGCCGGATGCCGTGGTCGCGGGCGACCCGCGGCAGCAGGGCGGTGAAGCGGCCGAAGTCGACGGCCTGGATGCGCAGCGCGCCCTCGGTCAGGTCGACCTCGATGCCGGACGTCGAGGGGTCGGCGATCAGCGCGGCCGCGAGGGCGCGGTCGTCGCTGGAGCGGACCAGATAGCGGTGCGGACGGTCGGTCATCAGCCGGCGGATCTTGCGGAAGTCGCCGCTGGCCGCGTGCCTCCCCGCGACGACGACCTCGATGTGCCGGGCGAGCTGTTCGACCTCTTCGAGGATGTGCGAGGAGAACAGCACCGTGCGGCCCTCGTCGCCCATCTTCCGCAGCAGGTCCATCAGTTGCATGCGCTGGCGCGGGTCCATGCCGTTGAACGGCTCGTCCAGCAGCAGCAGCGACGGGTCGTGGACCAGGGCGCTGGCCATCTTCACGCGCTGCCGCATGCCCTTGGAGTACGTGGAGATCTTCCGGTCCTGCGCGTACTCCATCTCGACCGTGGCGAGCGCCCGTTGGGCCGCTTTCTCGCCGAGACCGTGCAGCTCGGCGTTGGCGACGACGAACTCGCGGCCGGTGAGGAAGTCGTACATCGCCTCCCGTTCGGGGACGATGCCGATGTGCCGGTAGATCTGCTCGTTGCGCCACACCGGCTGCCCGTCGAGGGTGACCGTGCCGGTGGAGGGGGCGAGGAAGCCGGCCATCATGTTGATCAGTGTGGACTTTCCGGCGCCGTTGGGTCCGAGCAGGCCGGTGACGCCGGGGCCGATGGTCATGGTGATGTCGTTGACGGCGACCACGTTGCCGAACCAACGCGAGACGTGGTCGATGCTGAGCGTGGTCACAGTCCCACCTTCTTGTAGCGGCGCATCAGCAGGCCGTAGCTGCCGGCGATGAGGGCGAGCACGACCAGGACGTAGACCACGCCCTGACCGGCCGACGGGTCGACCGCTCCGGGGTTGCGGGCGGTCGCGCCCAGGAAGGCCGACTGGACGCCGTCGATGAGCGTGATGGGCGAGAACAGGCCGATCCAGGGGATGGCGGAGGTGTGGTTCTGCACATTGGCGATGGCCTGGAGCGTGCTGACCGCTCCGTAGGAGATGACCATCACCGCGATCACGGCGGCGATACCGAAGCCGCGGCGCGGGGTGACGGCGGCGATGACCAGGCCGATGCCGGCGAAGAGCAGGGAGAGCAGGGCCACGGAGACCAGTCCCTCGGCGAATTCCTTCGTCTGGTGGGCGAAACCCAGTTTGGACAGCAGCGCGCCCACGTACATCACGAGCAGGGGAGCGGCGGTCAGGATGAAGATCGCCGAGGCGAGCGAGGCGAACTTGGCGCGTACGTAGTCGGCGGTCTCGATGGGCCGCGAGAAGTACAGCGGTACGGTCTTGAAACGCAGGTCACGCGACACGGCCTGGGGTGCCTGCGCGGCGACGTACAGGCTGATCACGGCCTGCAGCATGATCGCGTAGCGGGTGTAGGCCACCGGCAGTTCGTGCGCCTTGGTGGCGACCGCGACGGCCACCATGATGGCCGCGGGCACGCACATCACCGCGAAGAGCAGCATCGGCAGCACCTTGGACTTGGCCGAGCGGCCGAGGCCGTAGGCGCCGCGCAGGGACTGCGAGTACAGCGAGCGGCGGGCGTAGGCGCGGCCGAGGCGCGGGCCGTCGTAGCCGCGGTAGCCGATGTCGTGGATGCGGGTCTGGTCGCCCGCGGGGGAGGTCAGGGGCTGCAAAGGGCGCTCAACCGCCATGGCGGACGGCCTCCTTCCGCTGCTCGTCGCCGCTGTGCTCGGCGCTGCTGGTGAACACCTCGGAGATGTGGTGCCGGCGCTGCTCCATGCGCACCAGGCCGAGGCCGAGGTCGGCGACGACGTCCCGGACCACGTCGTAGGTCTCCTCGCCCTGGGCGGTCAGCAGCAGGATGTGTCCGGCGCCGGGGAGTCCGGCGCCCTCGTTCTCGGTCTCCACCCCGCGCGCGTGGAGCGCGTCGCGGACCGCGCGGGTGCCGTCGGGGTGGGTGTCGCTGTCGGTGACCTCGATCGCGAGCGTGGTCGTGGTCTGGGTGAAGTCGGTGGTGGAGCTGGAGCGCAGGAGCTTGCCGCCGTCGATGACGACGACGTGGTCGCAGGTGCGCTCCAGTTCGCCGAGGAGGTGGGAGGTGACCAGGACCGAGATGCCGAACTCGGTGTGGATGCGGCGGATCAGTGCGAGCATCTCGTCCCGGCCGACCGGGTCGAGGCCGTTGGTCGGCTCGTCCAGGAACACCAGCTTCGGGTCGTGCACCAGCGCCTGGGCCAGCTTGACCCGCTGCTTCATGCCCGTCGAGTAGCCACCGATGGGGCGGTAGCGCTCCTCGTACAGACCCACGTGGCGCAGGGTGTCCGCGGTGCGCTCACGCGCGGCGGTGGGCGGCAGGCCGGACATGCGCGCCATGTGGACGACGAACTCGGTGGCCGAGACGTCCGGTGGCAGGCAGTCGTGTTCCGGCATGTAGCCGACGCGCTCGCGGATGGCGCCGCCCTTGGTGGCGACGTCGAGGCCGAGCACCTCGGCGCGGCCCTCCGTGGCGGGGGACAGACCCAGCAGGATCTTGATCAGGGTGGACTTGCCGGCGCCGTTGGCTCCGACGAGTCCGGTCACACCGGGCCCGATGTCCACGGACAGCCGGTCGAGCGCGGTCACCCGGGGGAACCGCTTGCTCAGGCTTTCGGTCGCGATCACAGTCACGCCTACGACGGTAGTGATTCAGGCCACGCCGGTCGTCAGACCTCAGAGCCGTCTTCGCGTCAGACCCAGGTATTACGGGGCCCTAGGGGATGCCGTGCCTCAGGGTTACCCCGGGTTCTCCACAGCCCGTCACCCCTCCTATTGACGCCGCCTCTAACAACTGCCACATTCACCAGTGTCAAGTTACGGACGAGTACAGCGGTCCACAGACGAGTCGGCGCATCGACGGGACGAGTCGGCGCGGCGACGGGACGGGGCGGCATGACGACGGCAGTGAGCAGCGAACTCTCGGTGCAGCTACGGGGGTTCAGGCGGGTGCAGCGCCTCGCCTACGAATGCGCGGAAGCGATCGCGGCGCGGCTGGAGCCGGGCGTGACCGAGCGCGGGGCGGCGCGCATGCAGCGGGAGTGGCTGCGCGAGCGCGGGGTGCGGGACTGGTTCCACCTGCCCTTCGCCTGGTTCGGCGACCGCACCGCGTTCGTGAACTTCCGCATACCCCTGCAGTTCTTCCCCACCGACCGCGCCCTGGAGCCGGGGATGCCGTTCATCCTGGACATGGCCCCGGTCTACGAGGGATACACGGCGGACATCGGCTACTCGGGCTCGCTCGGCGTCAACCCGGTCCAGGACCGGCTGATGGCCGACCTGGAGGCGCACCGCGAGCTGATCCTGCGCGAGGTGCGCGAGCGGCGCCCGCTGCGCGAGATCTACGAGGACGTGGACCGGCTCATGGTCCGCCAGGGCTATGCCAACCGGCATCGCGCGTACCCCTTCGGCGTGATCGCCCACAAGGTGGACCGCGTGAAGCAGCGCCGCTTCTCCCCCCGTCTGTTCGGCTTCGGTACACAGTCCCTGAAGGGCCTGGCCGCCGACGCGCTGCACGGCCACCGCGAGGGCTGGTCCCCGCTGTGGTCGCCGTACCGCTTCTCCGACCATCCGCCGCAGCCGGGCCTGTGGGCGGTCGAACCGCACCTCGGCTTCCGGGGTACGGGCGCGAAGTTCGAGGAGATCCTGGTGGTCACCGACTCGAAGGACCCCGAGCAGAGCGCGTTCTGGCTGGACGACGATCTGCCGCACGTGCGGCGCTGGGCGGAGGAGAAGTGACGGCGGGCGTGTCGGGAGGAGCGACGGCGGACGTGACGCTGAAAGGTGCGCGGGAGCGCCGGGTGGCGACCGGCGGGATCGAGCTGTGCGTGGCCGAGCTGGGCGATCCGGAGCACCCCACGGTGGTGCTGGTGCACGGCTACCCGGACAGCAAGGAGGTCTGGTCCGAGGTCGCCGTCCGCCTGGCCGACCGCTTCCACGTGGTCCTGTACGACGTCCGGGGCCACGGCCGTTCGACGGCGCCCAGGCCGCTGCGCGGCGGCTTCACGCTGCCCAAGCTCACCGACGACTTCCTGGCCGTCGTGGACGCGGTCAGCCCGGGCCGGCCGGTCCACCTGGTCGGGCACGACTGGGGCTCGGTGCAGTCCTGGGAGTTCGCCACGGTCGGCCGCACCGAGGGCCGTATCGCCTCCTTCACCTCGATCTCCGGCCCGTCCCTGGACCACTTCGGACACTGGATCAACGCGCGCGTGCGGCGTCCCACGCCCCGCCGGGTGGGCCAACTCCTCGGCCAGGGTGCCAAGTCCTGGTACGTGTACCTGCTGCACACACCGGCCCTGCCGGAGCTGGCCTGGCGCGGACCGCTCGGCAAACGCTGGCCCAAGATCCTCCAGCGGGTGGAGAAGGTCCCGGGGGGCGACTACCCGACCTCGTCCCTGCCCTCCGACGCGGCACACGGCGCCTGGCTCTACCGGGACAACGTCCGCGCCCGGCTGCTCAGGCCGCGCCCGGACGCGTACGCGCACGCGCCCGTGCAACTCATCACGCCCCAGGGCGACGCGTTCCTCTCGGAGCGTCTGTACGACGACCTGGAGCGGTGGGTGCCCCAGCTGACCCGCCGCACGCTCCCGGCCAAGCACTGGGTCCCGCGCACCCGCCCTGATCAACTCTCTTCCTGGATCGAGGAATTCATCATGTCCGTGGACGGCGGCCGCCCCGAACCGAAGGCCACCGGCCGCCACGCCGACCGGTTCGGCGGCCAGTTGGTCCTGATCACCGGAGCCGGCAGCGGCATCGGCCGGGCCACGGCGTTCGCGTTCGCGGAGGCCGGCGCGCGCGTGGTGGCCGTCGACCGCGACGCCGAGGCCGCCGCCCGCACCGCCGAGCTGTCCCGGCTGATCGGCGCGCCCGAGGCCTGGGCGGAGACGGCCGACGTCTCCGACGAGCAGGCGATGGAGAAGCTCGCGGAGAAGGTGCACCGCGAGTACGGCGTGCTGGACGTGCTGGTCAACAATGCGGGCATCGGGCTGTCGGGCTCCTTCTTCGCCACCACCTCCGAGGACTGGCGCAAGGTCCTGGACGTCAATCTCTGGGGGGTGATCCACGGTTGCCGGCTCTTCGGCGCGCGGATGGCCGAGCGCGGCCAGGGCGGCCACATCGTCAACACCGCCTCCGCGGCGGCCTTCCAGCCCTCCCGGGCCCTGCCCGCCTACAGCACCTCCAAGGCCGCGGTGCTGATGCTCTCGGAGTGCCTGCGCGCCGAACTCGCCGGACAGGGCATCGGGGTGAGCGCCATCTGTCCCGGCATCGTCAACACGAACATCACCTCCACGGCCCGCTTCGCCGGTGTGGACGAGGCGGAGGAACGCCGCCGCCAGAAGAGCTCGGCCCGCCTGTACGGCCTGCGCAACTACCCACCGGAGAAGGTAGCCGAGGCGATCCTGGACGCCGTGGCCCGCAACAGGGCGGTGGTGCCGGTGACACCGGAGGCGCGAGGGGCGCATCTCCTGTCGCGTTTTGTTCCAGGGGCGTTGAGGGGGCTGGCCCGGGTGGAGCCGAAGGTGTGAGGACCTGGGGTCGCGCCGTGGCGGGGGAGGCCGCCGCCGGGTGTGGGTGCGTTGTGTGGGTGGCCGCGCAGTTCCCCGCGCTCCGTGGGGAGTTGTGGCTGCTTCTACGCACCCACCTGGATGTGGAGAAGCCTGCGCAAGAGTCCTCGCACACTTGGTTTCGTCGCCTCTCCCGCTGGGCCGATCCGGGCTGTGTGAAGGCTTGTTGGGCGACAGTACGTTTCCGAGTTCATCGCACTGGCAGCCGAACGCAGGTGCGGAACACCCGCGTTGGATCCTCTGACCTCAGGAGCCGGTCGGCTCAAGGAGCTTCACGAACCCCCTGATCCACAGACTACTTGTCCACAGACTCGTCAATTCCCCTGTGGATAACACCACTTGCTTGTGGACCAAACCTGGGAACGAAAATAACCTGCGTGATCCATGTCTCTCCCGCACCCTGGACACATGGACGAAAGACGCACCGTGAAGGTGTCGAAGTACCTCTCGAAACACCTGCGCCACCAACCGGAGCGCATCGGGCTCACCCTCGATCAGGGCGGCTGGGTCGAGATCGACACGCTGATCGCCGCGGCCGCCGCCCACGGCTTCCCGTTCACACGCGAGGAACTGGACCACGTGGTGGCCGCCAACGACAAACATCGCTTCGCGATCGAAGGCAGCCGCATCCGCGCCAGCCAGGGCCACAGCATCGAGGTCGAGCTCGGCCTGCCGCCGGCGACCCCGCCGCCGTACCTCTACCACGGCACCGTGGCCCGCAACCTCGACGCGATCCGGGCGGACGGCCTCAGGCCCATGCGTCGGCACGACGTCCACCTCTCCGCCGACCGCGAGACCGCCACCCGGGTCGGCGCGCGGCGCGGCCGTCCCGTGGTGCTCACCGTCGACGCCGGAGCCATGCACCGCGACGGCCACGTCTTCCACATGAGCGCCAACGGCGTCTGGCTGACGAAGACCGTCCCCCCGCGCTACCTGCGGTTTCCGGACCCGCACTGAAGGTGCGAATCCCGGCGTTGCCCGGCTGCCCGGCCGACCACGAAGCGCTGATCCTGTTCAGGCCGTGGCGGAGCAACCCCGTTCGGTGACCGTTTGGTCCCCTGTCAGTCGGTCCGCTTACCCTCGGACGCATGAGTCTGCGTCTGAGCACCGTGATCCTGCCGTACCGCCGCTGGAGCGAGGGCGGCCGTTCGGCCTGGGTGCGGGCCGAGCAGCTCGGCTTCCACACGGCGTACACCTACGACCACCTGTCCTGGCGCAGCTTCCGTGACGGCCCGTGGTTCGGCGCGGTCCCGACGCTGACCGCCGCCGCTGCCGCCACCGAGCGTCTGCGCCTCGGCACGCTCGTGACCTCGCCGAACTTCCGGCACCCGGTCACCCTCGCCAAGGAGCTGATCTCCCTCGACGACATCTCCGGCGGCCGGATCACCCTCGGCGTCGGCGCCGGCGGCACCGGCTTCGACGCGACCGCGCTGGGCCAGGAGCCGTGGAGCCCGCGCGAGCGCGCCGACCGGTTCGCCGAGTTCGTACCGCTGCTGGACCGGCTCCTCACCGAGGACGCGGTGACGCACGAGGGCCGCTTCTACTCGGCGCACGAGGCCCGCAACATCCCGGGCTGCGTGCAGCGGCCCCGGCTGCCGTTCGCGGTGGCGGCCACCGGACCGCGCGGCCTCAGGCTCGCCGCGCGGCACGGCCAGGCGTGGGTGACCACCGGCGACCCGAAGCTGTACGAGAACGGCACCCCGGAGCAGTCCGTCGAGGCCCTGCGCGGGCAGATCGCCAAGCTGTCCGAGGCCTGCGCGGACGCCGGGCGGGACATGGCCGGCCTGGACAAGATCCTGCTCACGGGCTTCACCCCGGACCGCGCTCGGCCGCTTCAGTCCCTGGACGCCTTCGTGGACTTCGCAGGCCGGCACCGGGAACTGGGCTTCACCGAGATCGTGATCCACTGGCCCATCCCGGACTCCGACTTCGCCACGGACGAGAAGGTCTTCGAGCAGATCGCCATGGAGGCCGCCGCCCAGCTGGACTGACCGGCACCGTGGCGCGAGCCGGGCGTCATCTGTGTCTCATCTGTGCGGAGTTCCGCACGGTCGTGCTGGCATATGCGCGAGAATGACCCGGTGACCTCAGCGACCAGACAGCCCGGGACCCCGTCCGCCGCCGTACGGCCGCGGTTGATCGCCACCGACCTCGACGGCACCCTGCTGCGCGACGACAAGTCGGTCTCCCCGCGCACCGTGGCCGCGCTGGCCGCCGCCGAGGATGCGGGCATCGAGGTCTTCTTCGTCACCGGCCGTCCGGCCCGCTGGATGGACGTCGTCAGCGACCACGTCCACGGTCACGGCCTGGCGATCTGCGGCAACGGCGCCGCCGTGGTCGACCTGCACGGCGGCCCCGGCGCCCACCGCTTCGTGAAGGTCCGCGAACTGGCCCGCGAGAACGCCCTGGACGCCGTACGGCTGCTGCGCAAGGCGGCACCCGGCACGGTGTACGCGGTGGAGCAGACGTACGGCTTCCACCAGGAGCCGGACTATCCCAAGCTGCACATGGAGATACCGGACAACCTCCTGCCCGCCGAGCGCCTCCTCGCCCCCCACGGCCCGGACGCCGACCAGCCCGTGCTCAAGATCCTGGCCTACCACCCCGACCTCGACCCGGACGCCTTCCTCACCCTCGCCCGGCTCGCGATCGGCGACCGCGCCAACGTCACCCGCTCCAGCCCCAGCGCCCTGCTGGAACTGAGCGGCCCGGACGTCTCCAAGGCCAGCACGCTCGCCCTCTGCTGCGCCGAGCGCGGTATCTCGCACGAGGAGGTCGTCGCGTTCGGCGACATGCCCAACGACGTCGAGATGCTGACCTGGGCCGGCCAGTCGTACGCGATGGGCAACGCCCACCCGGACGTCGTCGCCGCCGCGTCGGGCCGTACGGTCGCCAACAACGAGGACGGCGTCGCGGTCGTGATCGAGCAACTGCTCGCCGATCGCTTCCGAAACACCCCTGGGCCTGGTGGAAGCCGGTGACCGGAGTGACGGTCACCGCGCTCCGGCCAGCGAATCCACCTCAGCCTCCCGCCGCGCGAGCGCCCGCAGCGGCCCGTCCACCGCGAGAAGCTCCGCGTAGCTTCCCCGCTGCACCACCTGGCCCGCGTCGAGCACGATCACCTCGTCCACCGCCTCCAGTCCCGCCAGCCGGTGCGTGATCAGCAGCGTTGTACGGCCCTGAGTGGCGGCCAGCAGATCGGCGGTCAGCGCGTCGGCCGTCGGCAGGTCCAGATGCTCGGCAGGCTCGTCGAGCACCAGGACGGGGAAGTCGGCCAGCAGGGCGCGGGCCAGCGCCAGCCGCTGCCGCTGACCGCCGGACAGCCGGGCCCCGTGCTCGCCGACCAGTGTGTCCAGGCCGTCGGGCAGCCCGTCCACCCAGTCCAGCAGGCGGGCCCGGTCCAGCACCCTGCGCAGATCGGCCTCGGTGGCGTCCTTCCTGGCCAGCAGCAGGTTCTCGCGCACCGAGCTGTCGAAGAGGTGCGCGTCCTGGGCACACAGCCCGACGAAACGCCGTACGTCGTCACCGGCCAGCGCATACGCGTCCACACCGGCGAGCGTGTACGAACCCTCCTGCGGGTCGAGGAAGCGCAGCAGTACCTGGGCGAGAGTCGTCTTGCCGGCACCGGACGCCCCGACCACCGCGATGCGTCGCCCCTCCTCCAGGGTGAGATCGAAGCCGGCCAGCGCCTCACGCCGCTGCCCGTCGTACCGCGCGGCCAGCCCCTTGACCACCACCGGGAACGGCGTGGCGGGCGCCTGCCGGGGCCGCTCGGGTTCGCGGACGGGCTCCGGAGCGTCCAGCACCTCGTGGACGCGCTCGGCGCTCCGCCGCACCCGCTGCCGGTGGCGCACGGCGAGCGGCAGCCCCAGTACGGCCTCGAAGGCGGCCAGGGGAGTGAGGACGACCACGGCCAGCGCCACGCCGCCGAGCCGGCCCGCGGCCACCGCCTGGGCGCCGCAGAACGCGGCCGCCGTGACGGTCAGGCCGGAGATCAGCGCGGTGAGCCCGTCGCCGAGCGCGGTCACGGCGGCGGCACGCGAGGCGATCCGGGTGAGGGCGCCGTCGGCTCGCCGGGCCGCGTCCGTACGGGCGGGCAGCGCGCCGGCGACGGTCAGCTCCGCGGTGCCGGTGAGCAGGTCGGTGACCCGGGTGGCAAGGGCGCCCCGAGCCGGGGCCAGCCGTCGCTCGGTCCGCCGGGCCACGGTCGCGGTGACGAGCGGGACGCCGACGCCGGCCGCCACGAGACCCGCGGCGAGGACAGCGCCGGCCTCGGGAAGCAGCCATGCCGTGAAGCCGACGGTCGCGGCGGAGACGGCGACGGCGACCGACGCGGGCAGCAGCCAGCGCAGCCAGTAGTCCTGGAGCTCGTCCACGTCCGCCACGAGCCGGGTCAGCAGATCGCCGCGCCGGGCGGTCCGCAGCACCGCCGGCGCGAGTCGCTCCAGTCGCCGGTAGACCGCGACCCGGGTGTCGGCCAGCATCCGCAGCACCGCGTCGTGCGACACCAGCCGCTCGGCGTACCGGAACGCGGCCCGCCCGATGCCGAACGCCCGCGTGGCCGTCACGGCCACCATCAGATACAGCACCGGAGGCTGCTGCGACGCCCGCGAGATGAGCCATCCCGAGGTCGCCATCAGCCCAACGGCGCTACCGAGCGCGAGACCCCCGAGCACCAACGCCGACACCAGACGCCCCCGCCGCGGCCCGGCCAGTGCACGAACCCGCGCAAGCACACGCCGAGGCCGCGCCGAAGCCCGCACGACCGAGCCACTTTCCCACTGCCCGCGCAAAGACGCCGACGAGCCGATCTCCGCCTGCCCCGGCCGAGCCCGCTCCGGCCCACCATGCAGACCACCGGTCCCCGAGCCCTGCGAGCCACCATCCAGCCGACCGGACCCGGAGCCCTGCGGACCACCGTCCAGCCCACCGAGGCGACCGGCCTGCGGCCCATCGTCCAGCCCACCGAGTCGGGTGGCCGGTGGGTGAGGACGGGGGTCCAGGGGGCGGAGCTCCCTGGCAGGCCCGCCGCAGCTCCGGGCACTCGGCAACGCGGCGCTCAACGGCTCGGCGCTCGACAACCCGCCGTTCTCCAGCCGCACCACCCGATCCGCAACCTCCAGCAAGGCCGGCCGGTGCACCACCAACAGCACCGTACGACCCACCGCAAGCTTCCTTACCGCCGTGACGACCTCCGCCTCCGTCCCCCCGTCCAGCGAGGCTGTCGGTTCGTCCAACAACAGCACGGGCCGGTCGGCGAGAAAGGCGCGGGCAAGAGCCAGTCGCTGCCGCTGCCCCGCCGACAGCCCGGCCCCGTCCTCCCCGAGCACGGTCTCCGCCCCCTCGGGCAACGCGTCCACGAACTCCAGCGCACCCGCGTCCCGCAGCGCCCGCCGTACGGCACCGTCATCCGCCTCGGGCCGCGCCAGCCGCACGTTCTCCGCGACGGTCCCGGCGTACAGATGCGGCCGCTGCGGCACCCACGCGATCCGCGACCGCCACTCCTCCAGGTCGAGTTCCGCGAGATCGGCTCCCCCGGCCCGGACCCGCCCCTCGCTGGGCGAGACGAACCCGAGCAGCACATTGAGCAGCGTCGACTTGCCCACCCCACTCGGCCCCACCAGCGCGACCGTCTCACCGGGCTCGACGCTGAACGACACGCTCGTCACCGCGTCCGCCGACCGACCGGGATAGCGAACAGTGACCCCCTCGAAGGCAACCGCGCCCGATGGCACCGCACCGGTTCCGGACGCCGGAACCGGCGTCTGCAGCACGCTGAAGATCTCCTCCGCGGCGGCCAGCCCCTCCGCCGCCGCGTGGTACTGCGCGCCGACCTGCCGCAACGGAAGGTACGCCTCGGGCGCCAGCACGAGGATCACCAGGCCGATGTACAGATCCATGTCACCGTGCACGAGCCGCATGCCGATCGTCACCGCGACCAGGGCGACCGACAGCGTGGCGAGCAACTCCAGCGCGAAGGAGGAGAGGAAGGCGATTCGCAGGGTGCGCAGGGTGGCCTGCCGGTACTCGCCGGTGATCCGGCGGATGGACTCGGCCTGTGCCTTTGCCCGACCGAACACCTTCAGCGTGGGCAGGCCGGCGACCACGTCGAGGAAATGCCCCGACAACCGGGAGAGGAGCCTCCACTGACGGTCCATCCGGGACTGCGTGGCCCAGCCGATCACCATCATGAAGAGCGGAATGAGGGGCAGAGTGCCGACGATGATCGCCGCCGACACCCAGTCCTCGGTGACGATCCGCGCCAGCACAGCCACCGGCACGACCACCGCGAGCCCCAGCTGCGGCAGATAGCGCGAGAAGTAGTCGTCAAGGGCGTCGACGCCACGCGTGGCCAAGGTCACCAGTGAACCGGTGCGCTGCCCGGCCAGCCATCCCGGGCCCAGCGCCGCCGCCCGGTCGAGGAGACGCCCCCGCAGTTCGGACTTCACCGCCGCACTCGCCCGATGGGCGGCGAGTTCGGTGAGCCACGCGACAACCGACCGGCCCACGGCCACGGCGGCCAACAGCAGCAGGGGAGTGCGCAGTTCAGCGACGGACTGCCCGTGCTGGAACGCACCGACGACGACCTCGGCGATGAGCATCGCCTGGGCGACGACCAGCCCCGCACCAACGGCTCCCAGAGCGACGACCGCCACGAGGAAGACGCGTGTGGCGCGGGCATAGCGCAGCAGACGCGGATCGATTGGTTTCACGTGAAACGTGCCCTTCGGTCCAGAGGGTGTGTTTCACGTGAAACACACCCTCGCCGGACTCAGTGTGCGGCGCCGGCCGCAGCATCGGGAGCGAGGTGCTGCGTGCCGATCCGCTTGCGGAAGACCCAGTAGGTCCAGCCCTGGTACAGCACCACGAGAGGCGTGGCGATGGCCGCCAGCCACGTCATGATCTTCAGGGTGTAGGGGCTCGACGAGGCGTTGCTGACCGTCAGGCTCCAGTCCCCGTTGAGCGTGGACGGCATGACGTTCGGGAAGAGCGACAGGAAGAGCATGGCCACGGCGGCCACGATGGTGACGCCGGAGAGCGCGAACGCCCATCCCTCACGGCCCAACTGGTTGGCCACCAACGCGGCCACCAAGGCGGCGACCGCCACGACGAGCGCCACCAGGCTCTTGCCGTCACCGCTGTCGGCCTGCGTCCACAGGAGGAAGCCGGCCGCCACCACGGCCGTGACGAGACCGACCCACAGAGCCAGCTTCCGTGCCCGCACCCGGATGTCCCCCACCGTCTTCAGCGCGGTGAAGACCGCTCCGTGGAAGGTGAACAGCGTCAGCGTGACCAGACCGCCGAGCAGGGCATAGGGATTGAGCAGATCCCCGAAGCTGCCGACGTACTCGAAGTGTTGGTCGATCTTCACACCTCGCACGATGTTCCCGAAAGCCACGCCCCACAGGAACGCCGGGATCAGCGAGGTCCAGAAGATCGCTGTCTCCCAATTGCGCTGCCAGTTCTCCTCGGGCCGCTTGGCCCGGTACTCGAAGGCGACGCCCCGGACGATCAGGCACACCAGGATGATCAGCAGCGGCAGGTAGAAGCCGGAGAAGAGGGTGGCGTACCACTCGGGGAACGCCGCGAAGGTCGCACCGCCGGCCGTGAGCAGCCACACCTCGTTTCCGTCCCAGACGGGCCCGATGGTGTTGATCAGCACCCGCCGCTCCGGCCGGTTGCGGGCCAGCAGCTTGGTGAGGATGCCGACCCCGAAGTCGAAGCCCTCCAGGAAGAAGTAGCCGGTCCACAGAACGGCGATCAGGACGAACCAGACGTCGTGAAGTTGCATGACTGTTCCCCCGGCCTAGTACGAGAAGGCCATCGGCTTGTCGGCGTCACGGGTTTCGCCGCCGATCTTCGTGGGCGGGTTGAGGTCGGCCTCGGTCAGCTCCGGGGGGCCGGCCTTGACGTACTTCGCGAGCAGCTTGACCTCGACCACGGCGAGGATCGCGTACAGCGTGGTGAAGACGATCATCGAGGTGAGGACCTCGCCCTGGGAGACACTGGGGGAGACCGCGTGCCGGGTCTGCAGGACGCCGTAGACGACCCACGGCTGGCGGCCCATCTCGGTGAAGATCCAGCCCCAGGAGTTGGCGATCAGCGGGAAGGCCAGGGTCCAGGTCGCGATGCGCCAGTACCAGGGCGTGAGCTTCGGGCTGAGCGCCTTGTTCTTGAACAGCACCAGATGTGGCACCTCGTCCTCGCCGACCCGCAGATGCTGCGGCAGCATGAACTTCTTGCGGGTCAGCCACAGTCCGGCCAAGCCGATGGCGAAGGAGGCCATTCCGAAGCCGATCATCCAGCGGAAGCCCCAGAAGGCGACGGGGATGTTGGGCCGGTAGTCGCCCGGTCCGAACTTCTGCTGCTCGGCCTTGTTGATGTCATTGATGCCGGGGACGTACGAGTTGAAGGAGTCGTCGGCGAGGAAGGACAGCAGCCCCGGGATCTCGATGGCCACCGTGTTGTGGCCCTTCTCCACATCGCCGTAGGCGAAGATCGAGAACGGTGCCGGCTTCTGGCCGTCCCACAGCGCCTCGGCCGCGGCCATCTTCATCGGCTGCTGCTTGAACATGACCTTGCCGAGCGTGTCGCCGCTGATCGCGGTGAGCAGACCGGCGATGACGACGGTGATCAGTCCGAGCCGCAGCGAGGTCTTCATCTCGCGGATGTGCTTCTTGCGGGCCAGGTGGTAGGCGGCGATGCCCACCATGAAGGCGCCGCCGGTCAGGAAGGCTGCGGAGAGGGTGTGGAAGGCCTGACTGAGGGCGGTGTTCTGGGTCAGCACGGCCCAGAAGTCGGTCAGTTCCGCGCGCCCCTTCACCTTGTCGATCTTGTAGCCAACCGGGTGCTGCATCCAGGAGTTGGCCGCGAGGATGAAGTACGCCGACAGGATCGTGCCGATCGAGACCATCCAGATGCAGGCCAGGTGGATCTTCTTGGGGAGCTTGTCCCAGCCGAAGATCCACAGGCCGATGAAGGTGGACTCGAAGAAGAACGCGATCAGCGCCTCGAAGGCGAGCGGGGCGCCGAAGATGTCACCGACGAAGCGGGAGTAGTCCGACCAGTTCATGCCGAACTGGAACTCCTGCACGATGCCCGTGACCACGCCCATCGCGATGTTGATCAGGAAGAGCTTGCCCCAGAACTTCGTCGCTCTGAGGTACTTCTCCTTCTCCGTGCGCACCCAGGCCGTCTGCAGCCCGGCCGTGAGGGCGGCCAGGGAGATGGTCAGCGGGACGAACAGGAAGTGGTAGACGGTGGTGATGCCGAACTGCCAGCGCGCCAGCGTCTCCGGCGCCAGAGCCAGGTCCACGTCGTCACTCTCCTTACTGCGCCGTGGTACAGCGGCGATTCGCCCCGTCTGTTGCACACATACAGGGCAAACGGGACGCGCTTGTGAACGCGTTCACATTCACAAGCCATTATGACGTACCGATTTTCGGCCCGGTAGGGCGGGGTGGTCCTATCGCCACGGAGTCAAGACCTTGGCAGCGACTTCAACATCTTGTTGAATTGCGCGTCATGCAGATACGTATTTCCTGGCCCGCGGGCAACATCACCGCGACCTTCGACGCAGACACAGCGACCGCACAGGCCCTCGCCAAGGCACTGCCGCTCACCTCCAGCGCCTGCACATGGGGCGAGGAGGTCTATTTCGACACAGGTGTCTCTGTTTCACGTGAAACGGATGCCCGGCAGGTCGTGGAGCCGGGCACGGTGGCCTTCTGGACGGACGGCGACGCGCTCGCCCTCCCCTACGGCCCCACTCCGATCTCGCGAGGCGACGAGTGCCGCCTCGCGAGCCCGTGCAACATCCTGGGAAGTCTGGACGGGGACGCCAGGGTGCTGGCGACCGTACGAGACGGCGACCCCATCCGTGTGGAACTGATCGACGAGTAGAGCCCTCGCGGCGCTACAGCTCCTTGCGGAACGCCTCCGCCACCTTCAGGAAGATGTCGTTCGCCTCGTTCTCTCCGACCGTCACCCGCACACCCTCGCCCGGGAACGGCCGGACCACCACACCGTGCTGCTCACAGGCCTGAGCGAACGCGACCGTGCGCTCCCCCAGCCGCAGCCACACGAAGTTCGCCTGCGTCTCCGGCACCGTCCAGCCCTGCCCGCGCAGCGCATCGACCACCCGCGTGCGCTCGCACACCAGCGAACCGACCCGGCCGAGCAACTCGTCCTCGGCCCGCAGCGAGGCGATCGCCGCTTCCTGCGCGAGCTGGCTGACACCAAAGGGCACCGCTGTCTTGCGCAGCGCCGCCGCGACCGGCTCATGGGCGATCGCGAAACCGACGCGCAGCCCGGCGAGCCCGTAGGCCTTGGAGAAGGTACGCAGGACGCAGACGTTGGGCCGGTTCCGGTACAGCTCGACGCCGTCGGGCACCTCAGGATCGCGGATGAACTCGCGGTAGGCCTCATCCAGCACCACCAGGACATCGCCGGGCACCCGGTCGAGGAACCGCTCCAGCTCGGCCCGCCGCACCACCGTGCCGGTCGGGTTGTTGGGGTTGCAGACGAAAATCAGACGCGTCCGGTCGGTGATCGCGTCCGCCATCGCGTCCAGGTCGTGCACATCGCCGGGCGTGAGCGGCACCCGCACCGACCGCGCGCCGCTGATCTGCGTGATGATCGGGTACGCCTCGAAGGACCTCCAGGCGTAGATCACCTCGTCGCCGGGACCGCTGGTGGCCTGGATGAGCTGCTGGGCGACGCCCACCGAGCCGGTGCCGGTGGCCAGGTGGGAGATCGGGACGCCGAAGCGCTCCGACAGCTCGGCCATCAGCCCGGTGCACGCCATGTCCGGGTAGCGGTTGAAGTCGCAGGCGGCCGCCGTCACGCTCTCCATCACGCCGGGCAGCGGGGGGTAAGGGTTCTCGTTGGAGGACAGCTTGTAGGCGACCGGCCCTCCGGCCGCGGCGGGCTTGCCCGGTTTGTAGGTGGGGATACCCTCCAGCTCGGCGCGCAGCTTGGGGCTCGTCTCGCTCACCGCAGTCCTCCTCGCGACCACCGGCGGACCGTCGACGCCGCCGGCTTCCAATACTCCTCACCTTATGAGGATTCGGCCCCGGTGCGTACAGGTGGCGGCCCGGCAAAACGTGAAGCGCGTCCGGCCCGGCGCCATCCCGGGGCATCACCGTACGAAGGCGTACGTTCCAGGGGGCGCGCCGTACATATATCTACGCGCCGGTGGCTCACGCCGTAGCGCGCATCCCCCGTGCAGGTGAGTTGAGACCTCTTCGAGACATCGGGCAGTTGGCAGGTTCATACGCGTCACTACGCCACGTCCTACCGAAGAATCGTTCAACTACCTTGTTTTCTAAGCCAGTTGACCCCGGGTGACCATGCAGAAACGTGCCTGTCAACGCGTGCATATGCGTCCGCACTACCCCACCACATGAGCCCTACTATCGGCTCGCCATGACAGCAGCAGGGAAGCACCAGGTGAGCCGCGCGGAAACCTCACGTCGAGGCAGCCGGCCGGGCCGGGCGGGCATCAGAGACGTGGCCGCCGCCGCCGGAGTCTCCATCACGACCGTCTCCGACGCCCTCAACGGCAAGGGCCGGCTCCCGGATGCCACCCGGCGCCACGTCCGCGAGGTCGCCGACCGGCTGGGATACCGCCCCTCCGCCGCCGCCCGCACCCTCCGTACCGGCAAGTCGGGTCTGATCGGCCTGACCGTGACGACGTACGGGGATGAACCTTTCACCTTCACGGAGTTCGCGTACTTCGCCGAGATGGCACGAGCCGCCACCTCGGCCGCGCTCGCCCGCGGCTACGCCCTCGTGATCCTGCCCGCGACCTCCCGCCACGACGTGTGGTCCAACGTCGCCCTGGACGGCACGGTCGTCATCGACCCCTCCGACCAGGACCCGGTGGTCAGCGAGCTCGTCCGGCAGGGACTGCCGGTCGTCTCCGACGGCCGCCCGGCCGGCTCGCTGCCGGTCACCGCCTGGGTCGACAACGACCACGAGGCCGCCGTCCTCGGCATCCTCGACCACCTCGCCGACGCCGGCGCCCGCCGCATCGGCCTGCTCACGGGCACGACGACGGACACGTACACCCACCTGTCCACCACCGCCTACCTGCGCTGGTGCGAGCGGGTCGGCCAGGACCCGGTCTACGAGGCCTACCCGGCGCACGACCCGTGCGCGGGCGCCGTCGCAGCCGACCGGCTGCTCGCCCGCCCCGACCGGCCCGACGCGGTCTACGGCCTGTTCGACCCCAACGGCACCGACCTGCTGGCCGCCGCCCGTCGCTACGGGCTCCGTGTCCCCGACGACCTGCTGCTTGTGTGCTGCAGCGAGTCCATGGTGTACGCCAGCACCGAGCCGCCCATCACCACGCTCTCCCTCAAGCCCCGCCGCATCGGCACGGCGGTGGTCCAGCTCCTCATCGACGCCATCGAGGGGGTGGAGTCGGACCAGCCGGTCGAGCAGGTGATACCGACCGAGCTGATCGTGCGCACCTCCTCACAGCGGCGCTCGCCGCGCACCACGGTCAGCCCGCCGCGGACGCCCGACGAGAAATAACGCCGGAAAGCGGGGCGCTCGCCCCGTGCGCGCGCCGGCCGGGGGAGGGGGCTCGGCGGGCCGGCGGCCGGCGGGCCGGGTGTTCGGTCGGTGCAGAGCCGGCCGAACACCTGCCCAAACGGGGCGAAAGCCGCGGTGAACTGGAGTCTTGTTCCGATTCACCACCCCTGGGTCATCACACGGCGCGATGCGCATTCCTATGATGGGCCCACGACACCGCGGACCGCTGCGACCAGGCAGTCCGAAGGGGTGCAGATGCGGCGCGATGGTGGAGGGGTCTGATGACTCAGGGGGCCGGTCAGGGACCCGAAGTGGAGCGGACGGCGACACTGCGCGACTTCCGGGTACCCGCGTACGTCCACGAGACCGGTCCGTACGTCCGCACCGCCCACCCGGGCGACACCGCGCCGCCCGCCGACGAGGCGTACCCCGAGAGCTACACCCCCACCCAGCGCGACCTGCCCGTCATCAACCGGACGGAGACGCTCCAGGTCTCCGTCGAGACGGCACCTTCGGCCCCGGCGCCGCAGCCCGCCACCGGGCCCGGACCGCTGTTCGTCGTCGGGGACGTCCACGGGTACCTCGACGAACTGGTGGCCGCACTGCAGGAGCAGGGGCTGATCGACGCCTCCGGCCAGTGGTGCGCCGGCACCACCCGGCTGTGGTTCCTCGGCGACTTCACCGACCGCGGACCCGACGGCATCGGCGTCATCGACCTCGTGATGCGGCTGTCCGCCGAGGCCGCGGCGGCCGGCGGCTACTGCAAGGCCCTCATGGGCAACCACGAGCTGCTGCTGCTCGGCGCCAAGCGGTTCGGCGACACCCCCGTCAACTCCGGTGCGGGCACCGCCACCTTCCAGGCCGCCTGGCTGCTCAACGGCGGTCAGAAGACCGACATGGACCGCCTCCAGGACCACCATCTGCAGTGGATGGCCCGCCTCGACGCCGTCGAGGAGGTCGACGGCTATCTGCTCGTGCACTCGGACACCACCGCCTACCTCGACTACGGCGACTCCATCGAGGCGGTCAACGACACCGTCCGTGAGACCCTCACCCGCAACGACGCGGACGAGTGCTGGGATCTGTTCCGCAAGTTCACCAAGCGCTTCTCCTTCCGCGACGAGGGCGGCTCCGACGCCGTGCGCTCCCTCCTCGATACGTACGGCGGCACCCGCGTCGTTCACGGTCACAGCCCGATCCCCTACCTGCTCGGCGAGGTCGGCTCCGAGGACGGCGAGGAGGGCTCCGGCCCGGTCGTGGAGGGGCCGCACGTCTATGCCGACGGGCTCGCCATCGCGATGGACGGCGGGGTGACCATGGCCGGAAGGCTCCTGGTCCGGCAACTGCCCCTGGCCACCTGACCGTTTTGCGGGCAGACCGCCCCCGGCGGGGTGCCCGCGAGCCGAAGGGCAATTTCCGGCAACCCCCTGTCACCGTGTGCCGTCACGGCTCTACCATCGGCTTATCCGTAGCAGGCTCCCCTCCGTTTCTGCCCGACGGCTCGCCGGCGTGCGAGCCCCAAGCCCTACGGAGCATCGGGGGATGCACATGAACAGCGTTCCGCAGCACCTGCAGAACGAGGACCGCCAGGAATTCGAGCGGCTCCTCGATGAGGCGCTGCGCTCCGCACCACAGCGGCCGGAACTGGCCGCTGTCGGACAGCGGCTCAATCCCGAACAACTGCGCACCATGGCGCTCAACGCCACCGCACTGATAACGGCCGCTGCCGCGGCCGAATACCAGCACTATGTGAAGGTCCGCCAGGAACTGCGTCAGCCGGCGATGGCCCCCTCGGCCTCCGGTGGCGCCGCTCCCGCGGACCGGAGTTCGGCCACGACGGGGCTCGTCACCACCTTCGGCGACGCGGCCGAGAGCACCGGCGCGGGCGCCGTCGCGGTCATCGCCGTACTGGCACCCGTCCTCTCCGGAACCGCCGCGGCGATCTTCCTGCTCGTCGGCTACATCCTGAAAACCCTCAGCCCCGGACAGGCCTTCGCCCAGACCATGCTCACCGCCGGGTGGGTGTTCGGCGCGGTGACCGCGGCCACGATCCTCGTCGCCGCCGTCGGACTGCTCCTCACCGCCCTGCGCAACGGCAGTTCGCCACAGGCCCAGGCACTGGACGCAGCACACCGGGAACTGGACAGCGCGAGAGAGGCCTGGCGGGACGCCCTGCTGGAGCGCGGCATCGTGCCGTTCCTCACGGAGGCGCTCGCCGAGCCCGCACCGACCCCCGCGCGCCGTACGACCCCGCCCGCCCCGCGCGGGCGGATGCCCCGGCTGGGGTACGACCGCCCCGGTTTCAGCAGCCCCGACGACGGCACCCAGTCCGGCCGGCCGAGCTTCACCAGCCCCGACTACACGAGCCCGGACTTCGGCGGCCCGGAGCACCAGCCCGAGTGACCCCACGGCAGCCCGGACATGGACCGCGCCCCGGCCGACATGGGCCCGACCGGGCGGCCCGCCGGTGCGCCCCGCCCCGGCCGGCTCAGCCATCCAGTCGGCGACCGGCTCAGCCTCAGCAGTTGCCGCGCCGCAGCGAACCGCAACGCCGGCGGCCCTGGGCGGTGCTCATGGCGCACCACGGGCGAGCACCGCCCAGAGAGAAGCCGTCAGTCGGCGATCGGCAGGTACACCCTGTTCCCGCTCGCCGCGAACTCCTTCGACTTCTGCGCCATGCCCTCCTCGATCTCGGCCCGGCTGCCACCGTGTTCACGGCGGATGTCCTGCGAGATCTTCATCGAGCAGAACTTCGGCCCGCACATGGAGCAGAAGTGGGCGGTCTTGGCAGGCTCGGCCGGCAGGGTCTCGTCGTGGAACTCCCTGGCCGTGTCCGGGTCCAGGGCGAGGTTGAACTGGTCCTCCCACCGGAACTCGAAGCGGGCGTCGGACAGTGCGTCGTCCCACTCCTGGGCGCCCGGGTGCCCCTTGGCGAGATCGGCCGCGTGCGCGGCGATCTTGTAGGTGATGACGCCGGTCTTGACGTCGTCACGGTTGGGCAGGCCCAGGTGCTCCTTGGGCGTGACGTAGCAGAGCATCGCCGTGCCCCACCAGGCGATCATCGCGGCGCCGATACCGGAGGTGATGTGGTCGTACGCCGGGGCGATGTCCGTGGTCAGCGGGCCGAGCGTATAGAACGGAGCTTCATCGCAGATCTCCTGCTGAAGGTCGATGTTCTCCTTGATCTTGTGCATCGGGACATGTCCCGGGCCCTCGATCATCGTCTGTACGTGGAAACGCCTGGCGATCCGGTTGAGTTCCCCGAGCGTCTTCAACTCCGCGAACTGTGCCTCGTCGTTGGCGTCCGCGATCGAGCCCGGCCGGAGACCGTCGCCCAGCGAGTACGTGACGTCGTAGGCGGCGAGGATCTCGCAGAGCTCCTCGAAGTTCTCGTACAGGAAAGACTCCTTGTGGTGCGCCAGGCACCAGGCGGCCATGATCGAGCCACCGCGCGAGACGATGCCAGTCTTGCGGTTGGCGGTGAGCGGCACGTACGGCAGCCGGACGCCCGCGTGGACGGTCATGTAGTCCACGCCCTGCTCAGCCTGCTCGATGACCGTGTCCTTGTAGATCTCCCAGGTCAGTTCCTCGGCCCTGCCGTCGACCTTCTCCAGGGCCTGGTACAGCGGCACCGTGCCGATGGGGACGGGGGAGTTGCGCAGCACCCACTCGCGGGTCGTGTGGATGTTGCGACCGGTGGACAGGTCCATGACCGTGTCAGCACCCCAACGGGTCGCCCAGGTCATCTTCTCCACCTCCTCCTCGATGGAGGAGGTCACCGCGGAGTTGCCGATGTTGGCGTTGACCTTCACCAGGAACCGCTTGCCGATGATCATCGGCTCGATCTCCGGGTGGTTGACGTTGGCCGGCAGCACCGCCCGGCCCGCCGCGATCTCCTCGCGGACCACTTCGGGAGAGACGTTCTCCCGGATGGCCACGTACTCCATCTCCGGGGTGATCTCGCCCCGGCGGGCGTACGCGAGCTGGGTCACCGCCTCGCCGCCCCGGCCCCGCCGTGGCTGGCGCGGCCGTCCGGGGAAGACCGCGTCCAGGTTGCGCAACCCACCGCGCGGCGAGGTGTGCTTGATCCCGTCGTCCTCGGGACGGACGGGACGGCCCGCGTACTCCTCGGTGTCACCGCGGGCGATGATCCAGTTCTCCCGCAACGGCGGCAGGCCCCTGCGGACGTCGGTGTCGACGAGCGGATCGGTGTACGGGCCCGACGTGTCGTACAGCGTGACCGACTGCCCGTTGGTGAGGTGCACCTGACGGACCGGCACGCGCAGGTCGGGGCGCGAACCCTCGACGTACGCCTTGTGCCATCCGATGGACTTCCCGGCCTCCTGGGACTTCTCGTCCTGGACGGAGGCAGGCGTGCGTGCGTCCTTGTTGGTCATGAGACCTACTCCCTACGCCGGCATTACCCGGTAACAGGTTCGGCGGTCGACGCAGCGGTTTCCGTCTGGCGACATTTCGCGCGGAACATCGCTTGTTCCACGTGAAACATTGCGCGTACGGAGGTCAGCGCCCTCTCAGCCCGGTGCTCCGAGCTCCCGCGTGTGCAAAGGTGCCTCCACGCTAGCGTCATTTGTGGCGCGGTGAACAGTGGGCCCCCTGCCGCTGTTGCAATGATCAGGCGGTGACCCGAATGCAGCAGCACCCGTATCGGCCGCCCGAGCCGCGTCGCCGACCGCGCTCGGGACAAGGCGACGGCCAGGCCCCCGGACCGGAAAGCGTCCGCGACGACAGCCGCGCTGAGGGCCACGGTGAGGACCACGGACAGGCAGGCGGTCACGCACACGGTCACAGCCACAGACACGGGCGTGGGAGCGGCCACGGGCACGGACACAGTCACAGCCATGGACCCGCCGCCCCCGTCTCCAAGCACCTGCGCAAGGTCATCGCCGCGATCCTGGTCCCGTTCACTGTGGCGGTGGTCGTCGGCCTGGTGGTGCTCTGGCCCGGTGGTGCCCCGTCCCACAAGCGCAGTGGCGTCGGCTTCGACCGGGAGACGCAGCAGGCCACGGTCACCAGGGTCATCGAGGTGAGCTGCACGTCGGTGAACGCCTCCGGTGGCGCCCCGTCCGGTGACACCTCCACCGCCCAGACCACGCCGGCGGAGCAGGGGGCGAAGGGAAGCTGCAAGAAGGCGACAGTCCGGGTCGACACCGGCAAGGACAAGGGGCGCACGTTCACCGAGATCGTGCAGCCGGACCAGCCCCGGCAACTGCACCAGGGCGAGAAGGTGGTGGCCGCCTACGAACCCTCGGCGCCGAAGGACCTGCAGTATTCGGTGACCGACGTGAACCGGAAGTTCCCGATGGCGCTGCTCGCGGGGATCTTCGCGTTCGCCGTCGTGGTGGTCGGCAGGCTGCGGGGCGTGATGGCACTGGTCGCGCTGGCCGTCAGCTTCCTGGTGCTGACTCTGTTCATCCTGCCTGCGATCCTGCAGGGCTCGAACCCGCTGCTCGTCGCCGTGGTCGGATCGAGCGCCATCATGCTGATCGCCCTGTACATGTGCCACGGCCTGTCGGCCCGCACCTCGGTGGCGGTGCTCGGCACACTCGCCTCGCTGATGCTGATCGGCGTGCTCGGCTCGCAGTTCATCGGCTGGGCCGCCCTCACCGGCAACACCGACGACAGCACCGGCCTGATCCACGGCCTGTACCCGAAGATCGACATGAGCGGACTGCTGCTCGCAGGCGTCATCATCGGCTCCCTCGGCGTCCTCGACGACGTCACCGTGACCCAGACGTCCGCCGTCTGGGAACTGCACGAGGCCAACCCGGCGATGGGCTGGCGCGGACTGTACCGGGCGGGCAT